>NZ_CM001837.1:13433-313433 GCF_000355805.1 Dokdonia sp. PRO95 | reverse complement strand
TTTATGCAAACAATTGATTAGATGCTAACTAAGGTATATGGAAGTGCTGTTTTTGGGGTAGATGCTACTACAATTACAATAGAGGTAAATGTAGATAAGGGAGTAGGCTACCACTTAGTAGGGCTACCAGATAATGCAATCAAGGAAAGCAGCTATCGTATTGCAGCAGCATTACAAAATAATGGTTATAAAATACCAGGGAAGAAACTTATTCTTAATATGTCTCCTGCAGACTTACGCAAGGAAGGGTCTGCATATGATTTACCTCTTGCTACAGGCATACTTATTGCCACCGAACAGATTAAAGGAGAAGAGGTAGAGAAGTATATCCTTATGGGAGAACTTTCTCTCGATGGAGGTCTACAACCTATAAAGGGAGCTTTACCTATTGCAATCAAAGCTAGAGAAGAAGGATATAAAGGATTTATTTTACCGGCTCAAAATGCAAAAGAAGCAGCAATTGTAGATGGACTTGATGTATATGGTGTAGAAAATATAAGTGAAGTAATTGCTTTTTTTGATCAAGGAACACCTCTTGAGCCTACTGTTATAGATACTAGAGCAGAGTTCTATAAAAGTCTTGAGCATCCAGAGTTTGACTTTGCAGATGTAAAAGGTCAAGAATCCATTAAGCGCTGCATGGAAATTGCGGCAGCAGGAGGTCATAATATTATACTCATAGGGCCACCAGGATCTGGTAAAACCATGCTTAGTAAAAGATTACCTAGTATTTTACCTCCCATGTCATTGCGAGAAGCGCTGGAAACAACTAAGATTCATTCTGTGGTGGGGCGTGTAAAGGAACACCAAGGCCTCATGTCTGAGCGACCTTTTAGAAGTCCGCATCATACTATATCAGATGTAGCGTTAGTTGGGGGCGGTGCTTATCCTCAACCTGGTGAGATATCTTTATCTCATAATGGTGTTTTATTTCTGGATGAACTGCCAGAGTTTAAGCGTTCTGTATTAGAAGTGATGAGACAGCCACTCGAAGATAGAGAAGTTACTATATCTAGAGCGCGATTTACGGTTACTTATCCTTCTAGTTTTATGCTTGTCGCGAGTATGAATCCTAGTCCTGGAGGCTATTTTAATGATCCTAATGCTCCTGTTACGAGTAGCCCTGCAGAGATGCAGCGCTATTTGAGTAAAATATCAGGGCCACTTTTAGATCGTATTGATATTCATATTGAAGTGACTCCTGTGCCTTTTGAAAAGCTTAGTGATGAGACTAAGGCAGAGTCAAGTGTTGATATACGTAAACGTGTTACAGCAGCCAGAGAATTGCAGGTAGAACGCTTTCGCGAAAGCGTAAAAACTAACTATAACGCTCAGATGAATGTGAAGCAAATAAGAAAGTATTGTGCACTTGATGACGCATCTAAAGAATTATTGAAAACTGCAATGGAACGTTTAAATCTTTCTGCCCGTGCTTATGATCGTATTTTAAAAGTGTCAAGAACTATTGCAGATCTCGAAGGTGCTGCTATTGTGACAGGCACTCATATATCTGAGGCAATACAGTATAGAAGTTTAGATCGAGATGGTTGGTTAGGTTAATATTTTCTTAACAAACTATATTTTACGTAATAAAATAGAACACTTTATCGTTGATAAGCGTATTTCATCGATAACATTGTAACAATGTTTAATTTGTGATAACAGTAAGACTGTTCATTTTTTTTTAATAATATCTTTGTTTAACGTGATAGAACCCCCTTACTATGATATCAAAAAAAAAATCTCCAGATCATACTTCTCAAGAAGCGGTTAGCCTTGATAGTTTAAGAAAATTCTTAGATCAGGTAGAGGGTTTTTTCTTTAGAATTCAGTTTGACAAACGTTCTAAAAGTTATTCTTTTCCTTTCATTACAGAGAATGCAGAGGCACTCTACGGACTTACGCTAGAGTATCTTCAAGATAATGCGCATGTTATTTCAGATTTAGTACACGTAGATGATAGAAAGCCAGTATTAGATGCTATTTATAAATCTATGAAAACTTCGACTCCGTGGATTCAACAATTTAGATTCCTATTACCATCTGGTGCTCATGGCTGGGTAAAAATACAAGCTACTCCAGAAAAACTTTCTGAGAATGTAACAAGCTGGCATGGGTATGCTACAGATATCACTGAGATGAAAAATATTCAGCTAGAACTACTCAGTGTCAAAGATCGATTTGAGTTTGCTCTTGAAGGGTCAGAAATAGGAGTGTGGGATTGGGATATTGAGAATGATGAAGTTTATTACTCAGATAAATCATTAGAGTTTTTAGAAATCCCTAGGGATAGTTTATTACTAAGTGATAGTACATGGACAGATAAAGTTCATCCGGATGATAAGCAAATGTATTTTGATGATATGAATGCTTACTTTGAGGGGCGCACTAAGTACTATTCTGGACAGCATCGAGTGTTTTCTTCAAGTGGTGCCTATAAGTGGATTCAAGATAGAGGTAAAGCTGTAGAGTGGGATGAGAATGGAAAGCCATCTCGTATGATAGGAACTCACGTTGATATCACTGCAATGAAGGAGTATGAAGAAGATATTCTTAATAAAAATAAGCTCATAGAGAGTCATAATGGACGTCTCAAGAACTTTGCACTCATTGTTTCTCATAATTTGAGAACACATGCAGGTAATTTAAAAACAATTCTCCAGCTCATAGATGATGCGGAGAGTCCAGAAGAGAAGAAAGAACTAGCACGCTATCTTTATGATATTTCAGATGGTCTTAGTGGTACTATTAGTAACCTTAATGACATAGCTTCTTCAAATAGAAACTTATCAGACAAGCCAAAACTTATTCTCTTGAGAGAATATATAGATAAGACAATAAATACACTAAAAGCTCAAATAAGCGAGAAGGATGTTATTATCTTATGTGATATTCCTAACGACATACAGATTACTTATAATGCTGCATATTTAGAGAGTATTTTATTTAATCTAATCTCAAATGCAGTTAAGTATAGCGATAGTAGTAGGCAGTCTATTGTAAAAATTAATGCAGAGATGACATCTATCAATGATTTATTACTTTCTGTTGAAGATAATGGTTTAGGACTTGATCTTAATGCCAATGGTGGGAAACTATTCGGATTATATAAAACATTTCACCGCAATGAAGATGCAAAAGGTTTAGGTTTATTTATGACCAAAAACCAAATAGAAGACATGGGAGATGAGATAAGCGTATCTAGTGTAAAGGGGGAAGGCTCTATCTTTAGCGTACTTTTTAAAAATAAATTACCGTAGGTTAATATATCAAGTGTTCTCCGTACTTTGTGCTTATCATATAATTTAAATATGTTGAGCGCAATAGATGAATAATAAATTCAAATTATCAGGTCCTGGTGTACTAGTAGCTGCCGCCTTTATAGGTCCGGGCACTGTTACAGTATGTACAATTACAGGAGCTGCATATGGATTTACACTACTATGGGCTATGGTTTTATCTATAATAGCTACCATAGTATTACAAGAAATGGCAGCTCGTATAGGTCTTGTCTCTGGTAAAGGGCTATCTGGCGTTATAAGAGATTCCATATCAAATAAAATTACACGAACTTTTGCAGTTATCTTAATGCTTTGCGCTATAGCAATAGGCAATGCGGCATATGAGGCAGGTAATATAAGCGGAGGCGTTCTAGGTATAGAAGCACTCGGTTTTTCGAGCTCATTAAGTTTAGGTACTTTGGATATTAATAGTTGGTCATTAGTGCTAGGAATCCTCGCTAGCATTATCTTATTTATTGGAAATTATAAAGTGCTAGAACGTATACTTGTCACACTTGTTATTATCATGAGTATAGCTTTTGTCACAACGGCATTTGTAACCAAGCCAGATATACTAGCTGTTTTAAAAGGTAGTTTTATTCCTTCTTTTCCAGAAGGTAGCTTACTCACTATTGTTGCACTAGTAGGTACTACGGTAGTTCCTTATAATTTGTTTTTACATGCATCATTAGTCAGTGAGAAGTGGGATAATACATCAGATTTACCAGCTGCGCGACGCGATACAATCGTTGCAGTGATTTTAGGAGGTTTGGTAAGCATGGCCATTATTATTTGTGCTGCGGCCATACAGGGAAGCGAGATAAAAAATGCAGCCGACCTTGCTCAAAGTCTAGAGCCACTTTTTGGAGATTATGCACGGTATTTTATTGGGTTAGGGTTAGGAGCTACAGGCTTAACCTCTGCAATCACAGCTCCTCTTGCAGCAGCATATGTTGTACAAGGTTGTTTAGGTTGGGAACGAGATCTCAAATCAGTTAAGTTTAGATCAGTCTGGCTTTCAATACTTATACTTGGTATCATTTTTTCATCCATAGGGTACAGCCCTGTAGAGATTATCCAGTTTGCGCAAGTAGCAAATGGAGTATTATTACCTATAATTGCTGGTTATTTAATCTGGATAGTAAACAAAAGTGAAGTATTAGGGAAGTATGTAAACACATCACTTGAAAATGGAATTTCAATCGTTATTTGGTTAATCGTTTTTGTACTAGGTGCGCGCACTATCTTAAAAGTATTTGGTCTACTATGATCCATATAGATCTCAATAGCGATGTAGGAGAAGGTGTTGGGAATGAGGCTCAGTTAATGCCATATTTAAGCTCTTGCAATATTGCTTGTGGTGGTCACGCAGGAGATACAGCAACGATGCTGGAGGTCCTCGCTTTCGCGAAAATATCTAATGTGAAAATTGGAGCTCACCCCAGTTACCCAGATCGTAGCAACTTTGGTCGTGAGGCAATGACTATTTCTAATGCACTCTTAAAAGAGTCAATAACTTCTCAAATTAAACTTCTTATTAACCTAGCAGCAAAAAGTGGACAACACGTACATCATGTAAAACCACACGGTGCCTTATATAACCAAGCAGCTAAAGATGAACAAATAGCTCATCTCATTATAGATACCATACTTGAGATAGATGACCGTCTTGTGCTCTACGTACCTCATAATTCTGTAATTGCATCGCTAGCTGTTTCAAAACTAGCTATAAGCATAGAAGGCTTTGCAGATAGAAATTACAATGATGATTACTCACTAGTATCTCGTAGTTTGCCAGATGCGGTATTAACATCTCATAGTACAATCTTACCTCACGTATTACAAATGGTAAAGCAGCGCCAACTCAAAACAGTAAACAATCTTACACTTCCTTTTGACGTAAATACACTTTGCGTTCACGGCGACACAGAAAATGCATTACAGATTGTAAAAGAAATTCACAAAGCATTTACTCAAGAGAATATTTTAATAAAATGATGTGCCAGTATGATTTTCATATTAGTAGGTTAGGAGACTATTCATTGTTAATTCAAATAGATAGTACTCCATCTAAGGATCTTTTGAATTGGTTGCTCATTAAAAAAGATGATTTGTCAAAACTTTTCAATGCTGAGGTAGTACATACATATAATGAGTTGCTTCTTAAAGATTGTATTGCTATAACTACAAACATAGATTCTTTAATTAATCAAGTCTCCGATTTGCTCAATGTTCCAGTATCTAATAATGATTGTAATGGCGTCGTACACCAGATTCCTGTTTGCTATAGCAGTCTCTATGCTCCAGATTTAGAAGAATATGCATTCCAAGTAAAACGCACAATACCTGAAATTATAAAAATCCATACAAATAGAGAGTATCCTATCTACTTTTTAGGATTTCTTCCGGGTTTCCCATATTTAGAAAATCTTGATGCTCGATTACATCTTGATAGAAAATCTGTTCCATCACGTTCAATAGCAAGGGGAAGTGTTGCCATTGGAGGAACACAAACAGGTATTTATCCTCAAGAAAGTCCTGGTGGCTGGCATGTAATAGGGAGAACTCCTATTTCGCTATTTGACGCAACAAAAGCAAAGCCTAGTCTATTTAATGCAGGCGATACAATTACATTTTATGCCATAAAAGAGCGTGAGTATGAGAAGATGGTAACGTCAAATAATTTATGAAACCTTCTATTTCCATATTGCATCCAGGATTTTATACAACCGTCCAAGATCATGGTAGAGCAGGCTACGCACATCTAGGAGTTCCACAAAGTGGTGCTATGGATAAACATGCTTTTATGATTGCAAATGCTATTCTCAATAATATACCTCATGCAGCAATGCTAGAGTGTACTTTACTGGGACCTACTATAGTATTCAATCATAATGTTTACTTTGTAATTACTGGCAGCAATGCAGGAGCTACGCTAGATGGGGCTCAGGTAATGGAAGGCGTTCCTGTTTTGGCGAAAGCCAAACAAGTATTAAAAATGTCTAAAATAAGTGGAGGATCTAGATGCTATCTTGCATTTGCAGGAGGACTAGATTCTCAAGTCATATTAGGTAGTAAGAGCTGGTATTACCCGCTCACACCATATGGAAAGCTCACTGCAGGGATGGAGCTATCGCTAGGTGTCTCGAGATATGGCGCGTCAAAAAATGCATATCTCAAGATGCAATCACAATCTGGGTTGTTATATTCATCTATAGCTACTATCAACGCTAAAAAAGGGCCTGAGTTTTCAAAACTCAGCTACACAGAGCAGCAAGAATTAAATAACCGTGTTTTTACGGTTTCAAATCTATGGAACAGGATGGCAATACAACTTGTTGAGACATTGCCAAACGCTCTAAAAAGTATATACACAAGTCCTGTTATACCAGGAACAGTGCAGCTCACACCCGCTGGAAAATTTATTATTTTAATGAATGACTGTCAGACTACAGGAGGTTATCCTCGAGTGCTACAAGTAGTTGCCAGCGATCTTAATAAGCTGGCACAAATGCAACATGATAGTCAGTTTAGATTAGCCATTTTTTGATTGTCTATGTTCCATGACGATGTCACTTAATAATTGAACAGCATCACCCGTACCTAGCATTTCATCAAGTTTTAAAGCATCTTTTTTAATAGCGTCGTGCTTCATCATTGTTGTCCAGAGATTGTTGATGTAATCTGCGTAGTCTTGATCCTCGTTCCAGTGAGTAAGTTCAAGGCGACGGCTGCGGGCATAGATTTTCTGTAAATTTAATTTGCAAAAAATTAGGGTTGATTGCATAATAATTGGTCTGGCTTCTTTTAAACGTTCGGTTTTAGTTGGTCTTCCCATAAGTATATTATTGTGGGGGGAAAATTGAACATACGTAAAAGTACTAGGGATGCAATTGTTTTAGTAGGGGTAAATGCCCTATTTTTTTATGTAGTAATGTTATTAAAGCCAGTTCATAAACTTCTTGAGCATACCTATTTTTCCTTTGTAAGGAGCATAACGCATAGGCACATCCATCCATGTGCCACGACTTACAATTGCCTTTGCATGACTAAAGGTGTAAAATGATTTTTTACCATGATAGCTTCCTATTCCTGAGTGACCCACGCCGCCAAATGGCAGCTTGTCATTTACAAAATGAACAAGTGTATCATTCATTGCTCCTCCACCAAATGAAAAGCTATTATTAAACCATTTCTTAAAAGATCGCTTTTCTGAAAACACATAGGCACTTAGTGGTTTCTCCATAGCATTTATAATTCTTGAGATGTCCTCTTTTTTTTCATAAGTGAGTACAGGGAGAATCGGGCCAAAAATTTCATCCTGCATTACTTTGTCTTTTACAGTTACTTTATCAAGCACCGTAGGGGCAATGTAAAGTTCATCCTTATTAGTATTTCCGCCTTTAAATACTGTTGCATTTTCAAGCATGCTTGAAAGTCTATCAAAGTTTTTGTCACTGATGATTCTTGCAAAATCTGGAGATATAGCAGGATCTGCACCATAAGCATTTGTGATTTCCACATCTAGTGCGGTGAGCAACTTATCTTTTACAGAAGTATGCACTAGGATATAATCTGGAGCGATACAGGTCTGTCCAGCATTAACAAATTTCCCCCAAACAATTCGCTTTGCGGCTAGTTGTATTTTGGCAGATTGATCAACGATACAAGGGCTTTTTCCGCCTAGCTCAAGAGTTACTGGTGTAAGATGTTCTGCAGCTGCTTTGTAAACTATTTTTCCCACGGGAACACTTCCTGTAAAGAAAATGTAATCCCATCGTTGTGCTAGCAATTCTTGTGCTACCTCTTTATCACCCTGAACAACTGCTACATGTCTATTATCAAACACTTCAGAAATTATCTTTGCAAGTAGTTCTGATGTTTTAGGAGTGAGTTCGCTGGGTTTTAATACAACCGTATTACCAGCAGCAATTGCGCCTACTATTGGTCCTACGGCAAGCTGGAAAGGATAATTCCACGGTGAGATTACCAGCGTTGTGCCATATGGCTCATACATAATTTTATCACTAGATGGAAAATTTAAAAGCGAAGAAGAAACCTTTTTTGGCATCTGCCATTTCCAGATTTCTTTAATGGCCTTATTAAGTTCCATCATGACAATACTCACTTCTGTAGCAACACTTTCAAAAGCTGGTTTTTTAAAATCATCTGCTAGTGCTTTGATAATCTCTTGCTCGTGGTTTTTTATGCTTTCGCGAAAGCGTACCAAGCAATCTTTCCTGAAGGCAATATCCTTAGTTTGTCCAGTTGCAAAATAATCTCGTTGTGTATCTAGTAGTTGAGGAATAGTCACGGCGGTATGTTTTTACCAAAAATAGGGACTTATTAAGGGAGCCGTGGTGATTTTCTGAAAGATTTAATATAAAGTATTGCATAAGGATATTGCTATTAACTTAAAAGGTGAAGAATTGAGTTTTTTTAATTGACTAAGTATGAATTATATAACGCTGTTTTTCTATTAAATAAGACGATAGATTCTTGTAGAAGTATGTTTTGTTCTGTATTAATTAATTGATATTCAGATTTTTAAGTCTAAATGAGTTGGTTTGGTTGTCGGTAGCTTTATTATTATAAACTGTGCAGTTGATATTAGAATAATAATTTTAACCATTCCAAACACATTATACTCTTGAAGGAACTTAATAAATACAGTAAAGCGGTCACTCAAGACCCTACACAGCCAGCAGCACAGGCAATGTTACATGCCATAGGTCTTACAGATGCAGATTTTAAAAAGCCACTTGTGGGTATTGCTAGTACAGGTTATGAAGGTAACCCGTGCAATATGCATTTAAATAAGCTGGCGGTAGATATCAAGCAGGGCGTACAAACATCCGATCTGGTAGGTTTGATTTACAATACCATAGGGGTTAGTGATGGTATATCAATGGGAACTCCTGGTATGCGATACTCTTTACCTTCACGTGATATCATTGCAGACTCAATGGAAACGGTGGTGCAAGCGATGTCTTATGACGCGCTTATTACCGTTGTGGGATGTGACAAGAATATGCCTGGAGCTTTGATGGCGCAATTACGTTTAGATAGACCTTCTATACTTGTTTATGGAGGAACTATAGCACCTGGATGTCATGAAGATAAGAAGCTCGATGTTGTTTCTGCTTTTGAAGCATGGGGAGAGAAAGTGGCGGGCAGCATTACAGAAAAAGAGTTTAAAACCGTAGTAAAAAAAGCATGTCCAGGAGCTGGTGCATGCGGCGGTATGTACACAGCAAATACAATGGCTTCTGCCATAGAAGCATTAGGAATGAGCTTGCCATATACGAGTTCTAATCCTGCAGTTTCTCCAGATAAAACAGCAGAATGCGCTAGAGTAGGTGCTGCTTTGAGAAACTTAATTGAAAATGATATTAAGCCTTCAGATATCGTGACACGTAAGTCACTAGAAAACGCAGTAAAGCTAGTCACTGTATTGGGAGGTTCTACAAATGCAGTTTTGCATTTTCTTGCAATCGCAAAAGCTGCACAAATCGATTTTAAACTTGAAGATTTTCAGAAAATAAGTGATACGACTCCATTTCTAGCAGATTTAAAACCTTCTGGAAAATACTTAATGGAAGACCTGCACAAAGTGGGAGGTGTTCCTGGCGTATTAAAATATATGCTTGATCAAGGGATGCTTCACGGAGACTGTATGACCGTAACCGGCAAAACCATTGCAGAAAATCTAGCTGAGGTTGATCATCTAAAAGCACATCAAGATGTAATTCATACCGTAGAGAATCCTATAAAGGCTACAGGGCACATCCGTATACTGTATGGAAATATAGCAAGCGAAGGTTCGGTTGCAAAGATTACTGGAAAGGAAGGATTACATTTTCGCGGAAGCGCACGTGTATTTAATGGTGAGTATGAAGCAAACGCAGGGATAGGTGCAGGTAAAGTAAAGAAAGGAGATGTTGTCGTAATACGATATGAAGGGCCGCAAGGTGGTCCAGGAATGCCAGAAATGCTTAAACCTACAGCAGCAATCATGGGCGCAGGACTTGGTAAAGACGTAGCACTTATTACAGATGGACGCTTTTCTGGTGGGACACATGGTTTTGTGGTGGGTCATATCACTCCAGAAGCACAAGATGGTGGTGGTATTGCACTCATAGAAGATGGAGATATCATTGTAATTGATGCAGAAAATAATACCATAAATATGGAGATAAGCGAGGAAGAACTTGCAAGCCGTCAAGCAAACTGGATTGCACCGCCACTTAAGGTTCAAAGAGGATCGCTCTACAAATATGCGAGAATGGTTTCCTCTGCAAGTGAGGGCTGTGTTACAGATGAGTTTTAGAAAAGTGGAGTGACAAGGAGTTACCTTCAAGTTTTTCTCTTCTGTTTAATATAAGAGGTTTGAAGGTTTAAGAAGATAATAAACAAGGGCACGTTTAAAAATAATGCCACATAAATACCTGTATATGGAGACAAAAACCATACAAAATCCAGCAAAGACAACTATCACAATGAGCGGTAGTGAGGCATTAATACACTGCTTGCTGGCAGAGGGAGCAGATTTAATTTATGGATATCCCGGTGGGGCGATCATGCCATTTTATGATCAGTTGCACATACATCAAGATAAGATACATCACGTACTCACACGTCATGAGCAGGGTGCGACGCATGCGGCACAAGGGTTTGCTAGAGCAACAGGAAAAGTAGGTGTTGCTATTGCGACTTCAGGGCCAGGAGCCACAAACCTAATTACAGGTATTGCAGATGCTCAAATAGACAGCACACCTATGGTTTGTATTACTGGGCAAGTAGGCTCGCATTTATTGGGAAGTGATGCATTTCAAGAGACCGATATTATAGGGATTTCTACACCTGTTACAAAGTGGAATCATCAAATTACAAGTGCTAAGGAAATACCAGAAGTACTGGCAAAAGCTTTTTATATAGCGCGTTCTGGAAGACCAGGCCCTGTATTAATTGATATAACAAAGGATGCCCAGTTTGAAGAGTTTGAATTTTCTTATGAAAAATGCGAACACATACGTAGTTATGTGCCTGTACCAGAAGTAAAGGAAGAACAATTACAAGCAGCTGCACAAGCTATAAATAGTGCAAAACAACCCATGATTGTATGGGGGCAAGGTGTTATTCTTGGTGAAGCAGAAGAGGCTTTTAAAGCCTTTGTTGAAAAATCTGGAATCCCAGCTGCGTGGACAATCCTTGGAGTATCTGCAATTCCTACAGATCATCCGCTTAATGTGGGTATGGTGGGGATGCATGGTAATTATGGGCCTAATGTACTTACTAACCAATGTGATGTGTTAATAGCAATTGGGATGCGCTTTGATGACCGTGTGACAGGGAATCTTGAAAGTTATGCAAAGCAAGCTAAGGTGATTCATTTTGAAATAGATCCCGCTGAGGTAAATAAAAACGTAAAAGCAGATATACCGGTATTAGGTAATTCTAGAGAGACCCTAGAAAGAATATTGCCGATGATAGAAAATAAAGAACATACCGCCTGGTATCAAAAATTTAAAGACCATTATAATATAGAGTTTGATAAAGTAATAAAGAACGATATTCACCCCACAAAGGAAGGTCTAACCATGGGGGAGGTCATAGAGCTTATCAATACTAAAACAAATGGCGACGCCATTATAGTAACAGATGTGGGACAGCATCAGATGGTAGGTATACGCTATGCAAACTTTAAAAAATCTAAGAGTAACATTACTTCTGGAGGTCTAGGGACGATGGGCTTTGCCCTTCCAGCAGCAATAGGAGCAAAGATGGGAGCGCCAGATCGTGAAGTAGTAGCTATCATAGGAGATGGTGGTTACCAGATGACTATACAAGAACTGGGGACTATTTTTCAAACCGGTGCTGCAGTAAAGATTGTAGTGCTCAATAATGAGTTTTTAGGAATGGTGCGCCAGTGGCAGCAACTGTTTTTTGACAAGC
Source organism: Dokdonia sp. PRO95 (assembly GCF_000355805.1). Taxonomy (NCBI): domain Bacteria; kingdom Pseudomonadati; phylum Bacteroidota; class Flavobacteriia; order Flavobacteriales; family Flavobacteriaceae; genus Dokdonia; species Dokdonia sp. PRO95. The sequence continues at coordinate 301,197 of NZ_CM001837.1, read as the reverse complement.
GTTATGCCAGCACAGAGATGAAGAACCCTAACTTCTGTAAGATAGCAGAGGCTTATGATATTGAAGCTCAAAAAGTGAGTGACAGAAACGGCCTAGAAGATGCTATTACTCGTATGATTGCTTCAGAAAATAGTTTCTTTCTAGAAGTGATGGTAGAAAAAGAGGACAATGTATTCCCTATGATTCCTACAGGAGCATCGGTATCTGATATACGCCTAGCTTAGGATTTTTCTATTAAGAACTTTACGCCGAAATTCCTTAAATAATCTAGCTGCAATAAAAATAATAAGTACTTAAACTCAATAGGTATGAGTGAGCAAATAACAACATATACAGTTACCATATACAGTGAGAATAACATTGGGTTACTCAATCGCATCTCTGCTATATTTCAACGTCGTAAGATTAATATTGAGAGTCTCTCTGCTTCAGAGAGTGAGATAGATGATGTTTTTAAGTTTACACTAGTGGTAAATGTTACAGAACATCAAATGGAAAAAATTAAAGGTCAGATAGAGCGCCAGGTCGAGGTAATCAAGGCCTTTTATCATACTGATGAGGAGACCATTTTTACAGAAAGTGCACTTTTTAAAATCAAATCTGAGTTGCTTTTTGAAGAGCCTCAAATTCAGAATATCATTAAAGATAGTCATGCTCGCATAGTCACAGTAAATAAAGATTTCTTTGTGCTAGAGAAGTCAGGTCGCAGGTCTGAGATTGATTTGGTACACCGAGAGTTAAAACCTTTTGGTATCATGCAGTTTACTCGCTCGGGTAGAATTGCAGTTACTAAGACAGAGATGCCTATCTCTTCATTGTTACAACAAATAAGAAATGAGCAGGAGACCGCTTTCGCGAAAGCGTAACACTTCAAATACAGAGTCTAAAAAACAATAACTAATCATTATAAAGACGTATTACTAACCACCGTCTTTACCGAAAATTAATTAGAATGAACTACTTCAACACATTGCCACTTAGAGATCAACTGGCACAACTAGGGAAATGCCGTTTTATGGATGCTAGCGAATTTCAAGATGGAATTGCGGCTATAGAAGGCAAGAAGATTGTGATTGTAGGTTGCGGTGCGCAAGGTCTTAATCAAGGTCTTAATATGCGTGATAGCGGTTGTAATATCTCATACGCATTACGTGAGGGAGCGATTACAGACAAGCGTCAGTCTTTTAAGAATGCAACAGATAATGGATTTACAGTAGGGACGTATGAAGAACTTATTCCTACTGCAGATTTAGTGTTGAATCTTACACCAGATAAGCAGCATACCTCGGTAGTAAAAGCTGTAATGCCTTTAATGAAAAAGGGAGCTACGCTTGCTTATTCTCACGGTTTTAATATTGTAGAAGAAGGAATGAAAATTCGTGAGGATCTAACGGTAATCATGGTGGCGCCTAAGTGCCCAGGGTCTGAGGTAAGAGAGGAATATAAAAGAGGTTTTGGAGTACCTACCTTAATTGCAGTACACCCTAATAATGATCCAGAAGGGAAGGGGCTGGCACAAGCAAAAGCCTATGCAGCAGCGACAGGAGGGCACAGAGCAGGTGTTCTAGAGTCTTCTTTTGTGGCAGAAGTGAAGTCTGATCTTATGGGCGAGCAAACCATACTTTGTGGAGTGCTACAAACAGGCTCAATACTTTGTTTTGATAAAATGGTAGAAAAAGGGATTGATCCTGCATATGCTGGAAAATTAATCCAGTATGGCTGGGAAACCATTACAGAAGCCTTAAAACATGGCGGAATTACAACGATGATGGATCGTCTTAATAATCCGTCTAAGATTAAAGCTTTCCAACTAGCCGAGGAATTAAAAGAAATTATGCGTCCGCTATTTGAAAAGCATATGGATGATATTATTTCTGGTCACTTCTCAAAAACAATGATGGAAGACTGGGCTGCAGATGATAAGAATCTTCACAAATGGAGAGCTGCCACTGGAGAAACTGCTTTTGAAAAACAAGAAATCACTACAGAAGAGATTACGGAGCAAGAATATTTTGATCACGGAGTTCTCATGGTAGCGATGGTGAAAGCAGGAGTAGAGCTCGCTTTTGAAACCATGACCGCTGCAGGAATTATAGAAGAAAGTGCGTATTATGAGTCGCTACATGAAACACCACTTATTGCAAATACGATCGCACGTAAGAAGTTGTTTGAAATGAACCGTATCATTTCTGATACGGCAGAGTACGGTTGCTATCTTTTTGATCATGCTTGTAAGCCTTTGTTAACTGACTTTATGAAGAAGGTGGATACTAATATTATAGGTTCCGCTTTCGCGAAAGAAAATGATGTAGATAATCAAGAATTAATTGCTGTAAACGATGCAATACGCAATCATCCTGTTGAGGAAATAGGAGCTACACTACGAAGAGCTATGGTTGCAATGAAGAAAGTAAAAACAGCCTAAACAGAAGAGATGCATTGTTAATCTGTAAAAGATTAGGGTGTAATAAATTTCAAAATAACAAGTATGGATACTATGTGTAAATGGCAGTAGCAACAACAATATTTATTCCCACGTTAAAGTCAATTACTGATGCAGCAAATAGGGTAAAGAAGGTTGCCATAAAGACACCATTTATGCGCAGCTTTACCTACTCAACCAAGTTTGATGCAGAAGTTTTTTTGAAGCGTGAAGACTTACAGCAAGTTCGCAGTTACAAAATACGCGGCGCTTACAATAAGATAAGCACGCTTACAGATGAACAAAAAGAAGTAGGCATCGTTTGTGCTAGTGCTGGTAATCATGCGCAGGGCGTAGCTTTGTCATGCTCACGTTTAGGTATTCATGGCACTATCTTTATGCCTTCTACAACACCTAATCAAAAGGTGGAGCAAGTAGAAATGTTTGGTGGAGATTGGATTACTGTCGTGTTAGAAGGTGATACTTTTGATGACGCATTTGCTAGAGCTAGTCATATTTGTACCACAGAAGGAAAAACATTTGTACATCCCTTTGATGATGAAAAAATAATAGAAGGCCAGGCAACTGTAGGCTTAGAGATTTTAACGCAATCTGAGCAGGCTTTGGATTATGTTTTTGTTCCAGTAGGTGGAGGAGGATTGATAGCTGGATTGTCTAGCGTTTTTCATCATCTATCACCTAAAACAAAGATTATAGGAGTAGAGCCAGCGGGAGCTCCAGCGATGCTGACTTCGCTCTCAAAAAAGGAAAATACTACGCTAGATGAGATTGATAAATTTGTTGATGGTGCGGCAGTGCAACGAGTAGGCGATCGCAACTTTGCAATTGCTCAGCAGTTTGTGGATAGGGTAGTTACCGTTTCTGAAGGTAAGATATGCCAGACTATTCTTGATTTATATAATAGAGATGCTATAGTAGCAGAACCCGCTGGCGCAATGACGCTTGCCGTTCTAGATCAATTTGCTGAAGAAATTAAAGGTAAAAATATCGCTTGTATCGTAAGCGGAAGTAACAACGATATCACCCGTACCGCCGAAATCAAAGAGCGTGCTTTGTTACATCAAGGATTAAAACATTATTTTATTGTGAAGTTCCCGCAGCGAGCGGGAGCTTTAAAAGAGTTTGTGGCTGAGGTACTTGGACCCACAGATGATATTACTTATTTTGAATATTCAAAAAAAACAAGTAGAGAGCAGGGACCAGCAATCGTAGGTCTACAAATAAAATCTTCAGAAGATTTACAGCCACTTCTCGATAGAATGCGTGCGCGTAAATTTTATGGTGAGTATCTTAATGATAAACCAGCGTTATTTCAACTGCTTGTTTGAGTGTATTCACATTTTTGCGAAAGCGTATCAAACCGTATAAAATCAAAAAGGCTCAAATTCATCGAATGAATTTGAGCCTTTCTTATGTATTATAGTCAATTATGCTGCTTGTGGTAAGCTACGTGTTAACCAGCCACTTTTACCCGCTGTTGCAATGGCGTAAGGAGTGATCCAGAATAGGCCAAACGTATAGAATAAACTGTATGAGTATGCATAAAAAGACTCGCCAATATTATATTTTTTACCGTAAAATAGGGCAGGAAATGTAGAGAGTACAAGGATGCTTACAAGTGTTGAAGTTAAGAATAGCACTGGGTGAGTCGCTATGAAAAATAACATAAAAGCTAGGAAGGGATATGTCATGATAATTTGCAATGACTGACTCAGAAAAAGCAATCTTGTGCCTGCTTTAGAATCTTTTCTAAAATCTGTAAACACATATTTTGCCATTGCAATATTCTCACGTACGTTGCTTCGTCCCCATCTAATGAACATTTTATAAAGTCCTTTATAGTTTTCCGGTACATTAGTATATGCGTAAGCATTTTTTTGGAATAGTACGTGCTTACCTTGGCTAAGAATCATATTAGTCATTGCTCGATCCTCACCTATATCTGATGGTTTTCCCATGAAGGTTTGATCAATCCATTCTTCTAGACAAGCAAAAACAGCATCCCTTCTATAAGCTGCCAGTGCACCAGGAGTGCATAATACAGAATTGAGGTTACTCTCTGCCGATCTCACAAATTCAAAACTAAGTACAAAACTTACATCAAGCATTTTAGGTAGTAGTGCTTTCTCATTATTTAATACTCTTATGTTACCTGCTACGGCACCACAGTCTTCATTGTTAACAAAGGGACTTACTAGATTACGAAGCGTGTCTGGAGTAACAATAGAATCACTGTCTACGGTGATGAAAACTTCACCATTTCCTTCGTGAAAACCACGATATAATGCATGACGTTTACCCATATTTTTAGGCTGTTGGCATATAGAAACACGGTTTCCTAATTCTTTTTTGGCTACCTGCATCCAGTGCCATGTGTCATCTTGACTACCATCATCTATAGATAATAGTTGGATTTTTTCTACGGGATAATCACTATCTGCAAGACTTTGTAGTGTTGCATATACTTGCTTTCCCTCGTTATAAGCGGGAACAATTACTGTAACGGTAGGCAACTGTTCATCTGTAACAGAAGCGACTGGTTTGTAACGGAAATAATTATAAAGAGTATATAAAAAGAAAGCACTTTTGTAGGCTAGAAAGACGGAGGCTACCGTCATAAATGCATAACCAAACACAGTACTTTTACGTTCAAAATCTAGTTGTGAAAAGTCATATCGCAGCATGTATGCTATATATGCAGATATCACTAGCAGTAAGAATGTTGTAATGAGGACAGTGGTTCCCCAAGGGTTTACGGCTATTTTTTTTGCAATTGAATGGTTCTTGGTAGCAGTTGATGCTATTTCTTCTGGATGGTTGTTTGTAGTGTCCATATGTTTTGAATCAAGTTTCTATATCAAGTTGAGATAGTTTTACGGACAGAGAGATGATTTGGATTTCAGCGGATGTCGCTTTTAACATGAAGTTAGGTTTCTTAACATATTTTGGTGGTTTTTATGTTAAATAAAAAAGCCAACTCGCAGTAACGAGTTGGCTTTAGTTTATTAGTTCGCTTTCGCGAAAGCGTGCTTATTTATTCAATAATATCTGCGCCTTCAGGAATGTCAAAATAGCTTTTTTCAACCTCCGGAATAAAGCGGATGTTGTCTATTGTAATATTAGTAATATGCTCTCCAGCTTCTTCGTCTTTTGTTAACCAGTGTGTGTGGAAACCTGTAGGTAGCTCAATGCCGTTTACGACGGTTGTTCCTTGAACTTCCATAAGTTTTTCTGGAGCAGCGCCGCCATTAGGAAAGTATTTAGGGTATGAGACGATGTAACGCACAACGTCAACTTTATGGTCTTCCTTACCTACATAGATAATATAATAATCATCTGGAGCGTCTCCAGTACCTTCACTAAAGGTGATTTTCACCACGTCATAGTTTTTGTCTTTAAACGTCTTATCTTCTAGTTTTTCAAGATTTACACCTTCGCCGTCTAAGATAAAAGGTGAGCCTGCAAGGTAGTAGGGTGTAAGTGCCCAGAAGCGCATATCAAAAGGAAATGCTGTTGAGTCTGTTACTTGCTTCCAAGCTTTTTCTCCATCCCATCCAAAACGTTGTGTAGTGTCTTCTGGTTTCCAGTGTACCGCTTTATTATTCCACGTGTCTAGTGTTTCATCTGTATAGCGACGAGTACTTCCATCTAAAGGAACATAATCAAAACGGAAAGAAAGTGGTCCATTTTCAAAAAATCGTTGCAGTCCGCCATGAGCTTCCATAGATTGCCATACAATCTTTCCGGCTTCAGTACTGTTTAATCTTTTTTCGGTTTTGGCTACACGCTCGGTAATCCATGAAGTTTGAACTCTTGCAAGGTTTTTATTTACAGTAGCTACTTCTGGTGTAGGAGTAGTAGTTGTGTTTTCTTGTTTGCAAGATGTAATTGTAAGCAGTGCGCTGGCTGCTATAGTAAGAAATGTATATCTCATAATTATGGTTAGATTATTAAATATTTAGAGTCACACAAAACTGGTTAAACTTACAGCGAAGTATGTTAGTATTTTCTTAAAGTTTTATAGAGTGGGTTACGCTTTCGCGAAAGCGTACAAAAAACAAAAACCTCCTTTAAAAAGGAGGTTTTGTCAACGTTGCGATTTGGGGCAATGTTAGTGAATAATTAATTTTTGAGTGTGTGTAGTTTGTAATTTCTGCACTTTAATGATGTAAGCACCCGTACTTACATCTTGTACTGGTAATTCTACTCTTGTAGTTTCGCTTTCTGGTGTCCATTCTTTAATAAGTTGTCCTAACATGGTAAATAACTGTACAGACTGTACATCATAATCTACCCTTTTATTTATTATAATGTTATGCGATTGGCTGTTGAAGTAAACACTTAAATTATCTGATTGCTCAGCATCATCAATAGTCTCCGTATCTACCACTTCGATATCTTGATCCTCTTCTTCTTGTTCATCTGTTTCTTCTGCAGTATCCTCCGTCTCTTCTTCTGCCTCTGCAGTTTTTTCAAGAACGATATAGAATCTGTCTAAGTAAGTTCCAGCTTCTAGCGTAAGAGTGAATTTCTGATCTATAGTGATATCTGTATAGGTGTCTTGAAGTGCATCAAATAAATATACAGTGGTATTATCTGTATTTACATTTTCAAGAGCGTCTACACCAATAGAGATTTCGCCATCCATAGGTAATCCTATACGTAGAGGAAATTTTCTGTCATTTTCAATACTAGGAACTCCAAGAATTATTGCTTTCTCATCATCTAGCATCCACATCATATCCTCTTGTGGGTGATTGTCTATCACTGCATCATAAGCTCTATCGTACCCAAAAGTCGTATTCTCATCAATAGTCATTAAAAGCTGTCTGTGATAAGCACTAGGGGAATCAAAACCTATTCTAAATTTCTCTCTCAGATCTTCGTGTTTTACAATTTCATCTTCTGCGTTAAGAGTACTTTCTGTTTGTTGGTTTTGCCCATTAAAGAAAAACGAACCAGAAGATGCTTCTTTAGCAAACACGCGTTGTGTATTATTAAAACTAGTAGTCCCAGTAGTAGCTCCTCTTACAAAGAATCCTTGACCTACGGCTATAAATTGCGTAGGAGTATTGGTACTTGCACCGCTCGTATTTTGAGCAGGATGACTTACTGCAGGAGTACCCCCACTTAAAGTATAGAGTGCATATCCAGCTTCATAGTCTGCTAAGAAATGATTACCTCCACCCCAGTGCTCCCAGAATGATAGTGTGCCCGTTAAGTGTGGATTATCATTAATAAATTTATTTGCATCAAGAGCAGAAGGGAAAGGGTTACCCATAAGGTAGTCATTACCGGCATTTATTGTTTTATCAATAGATGTTGCGTCTGTTCCATTATTTGGCTTACCGATAAACACGTAGTTCTGAGGGTCTGTTACTGCGCCGCTGCCTGGGCCTTTCATAGTAAAACCATCACCAGTTTCAAGGGTTCCATAAGGTCCTATCTGTTCCCATGCGCTATAGGTATCTGCAGGATCATTTCTGTAAGTGTATAACCAGTATGCACTTACGGTCTTTGGTGTAGAATTAGCCCCGTTATAGCCAGTACTAAAGTTTAATGACTGTGGGTTGTTTTCATCTGTACCATCATTCATTATAGAAGCAACAGTGTGTGCTTCATTGATGTCTGTTATATTTATTGGACCTACTGGAGATGACCAGATATTATAAGAATAGGTATCTGATGTACCCTGTTGATCTCTTTCTAATCTTCCTGAACTTGTAGCTGCTAAGTCACTATTTTCTGTTTGCACTAATTGTGACTCTCCTACAAGATCCATTATGCCGTCTAATCTTAAATAGTGAGATACTTCTATCTTACTATCATTCCCAATGGTTAACTCGGCTGTATTTACATCAAGTGCTAGAACCGTGTTATTTGATGCCGTAGACACATTGTGAGCTGTTTGAACAATATTCCAGTCAATGGTTTGCGTTCCATCAACTATTGAAGGCGCTCCTGGTAGTGCTTGTGTATCCCCGTTAGTCCATGTGTTAGTGTTTGCCCATACCCCATCTGCTGTCGAAACATAAGGTAGGGGAGCCGTTTGGAAATCTACCGTTTGAAGATTTTTAATAGCTGCTACGTAATTATTATCAGATTCATCTTTTACGTTTGTGAAAGTGTATTTATTCATAGGTAAATACATCTCTAGGTCTGCCCAAGGAATGCTAGCTACTTCGTTTTTAGAGATGTTTTGAGGTATAATTTTACCATTAACAGAGTCATCGGTAAATTTCTCTATTTCCTGATTCATAATGAATTGTAGTTGCTCTTGCGATAATGCTTGATTCCATACTCTTACCTCATCTATAGTTCCATCAAAGAATCTTGTAGGACTCTGGTAGTTTGCAGCAGCTACTAGAAAGTGTTGATTTGAACTTGCCGGAGCATTGCGCACAGCAGAGGTATCTTCTATACCGTCAATGTAAAATGTAACTCTATTTCCATCATATATTACAGCAACGTGGTGCCATTCATCCTGAGGAAGTACAATAGAAGAGTTTAAAGCTTCAGTAGTGCCTGCTGCATTTTTCCATACAATGCGGGGTCTTCTAGCGTTGTTAAGTAGAAGTGCATACCCTTCTGTATATGGACCAATATTTCTTTTTGAAATAATATCGCTATTATTTGCATTTGCTCCTCGTTTTACCCAAGTCGATATAGTGAAAGGCCCAGTAAGATCTGCAACATCGTCTGCATCCATATAATCTCTAGTACCATCAAATGTAATTGATCGCTCATAGATATATTCTGGAGCATAACCGAATGTGATGTATTTTTCACCTGTAAAATCGTACGTAGTTTCTAGTTTAGAACCGTTAGATGTCATTATGCGATAGTCTGACGTCGGGTCAAACGTAGGAGAGTCTGAAATAAACATAAAGAAATTTCCTGGAGGGGTAATAGTTGCTGATAATAGGGATTCTTCTAAAGATACTTTTACAGTACTTAAATCACCAGTTTCAACGACTTTCCAAGTACGATTTATAGAGATAAAATTCACATTTGTGGATAATCCAGGAATGTTTAAACTCATATCTACAGCGATAGGCGAGGCCGCAGATAGTGATGCATTATTGTTACCCCACATTAAAAAGTTTTTGTCATCAATAGTCGCTGAAGCAGAATTAATGTGATCGCTATTTGTATCGTAAATAGTTTCGATTCCCATTGTAATCGCTCCATCAATATGACTCGAGATAGATTGTTTTTGATTTAAACCACTCGCATCATCCCTACCTATTCCTGCAATATCGTGTGTAAACCCACTATTATTGACAGCATTCCAGATAATATTTCCAGCACTGTCAACGTAATTTTCATCTCCGGGATTTGCATCATCGTTTGTAGGGTCACTTGTAACAGAGTGCAATGTAATACCATTTTTAATAGCTAAGTATGATTGGATTCGCTTTTGGTCGAATAGCGAATTTGGTAATCTATAACTAATAAATTCTGTGATTTGCCCTTCAAAAAATGATTGGAAAGCATGACCTACTAGCGTAATTCTTCCTACTCCTAAATTGAACTGGCTATTTGTTACTTCTGAGTATGGCATGTCGTTACCACTTACAGAATATGTTCCAGTATAATTGTCAATACGAACACCGTTTTTGTAAATTTCACTGGTAAGTCCATCACTACTTGCTTTCACATTTAGTATGATAAGTTCGCTATTCATTTCATCTGCAGTACTTACATAAGCTCTTCCATAATTACTACCATCTGCGGCAGATGTATTTTGAGGAGTTGCTCCTATCATATGACTTACGAGGTTATCTTGATTGTTGAATCTTTCAGAACCTGGATTAACCCATAAGCCAGTTCCATCATTTGCAAATGCACCTCTTTCTACACGCCCAGATAGTACGCCCTCTATTACACCAGATTCATTAAGTTGGGGCGTTCGTAACACCACCCAATAATCTGATGTATCAAATCCTCCTTTTCCCTTAAGAACTTGGTTGGCAGACGTGTCAAATTCAACTAGAGGGTTGTAATTAGCATTGATTGCTGCACTGTTATGATACGTTGGTGGTGCGAGCTCTGCAGTAAATGCATCATTATCACGAGCTCTGTCTTGCCATATATTAAGTAAATCACCACTTGACACAGCGTCGATGTCGTTTGCTTTAAGCCATAAACTCATGTTAGGAGTAACAGCTCCTGGTGCAATTACTGGATCTGGATCTGGATTATCTTGGGTGCCTATTAAAAAAACATTATCAAAATTTGCCCCATCATCTGTTGTTCCGCCGTCTGATGCGAAGTAGATACGAAACTCAATGGATTGTCCAATGGTGTTACTAGGTAGATCTACAAATTGTTGCGTGAAATCTGATCTTCCAGGAACATTAAGATCTGATTCATTATCACCTGACCAGCCATTTTCATTTATTCCTATGGCACGAACCTCGGCATCATTATACCAGTTTGATGTATCCGTATTATCACCTAGCGTACTCCATACACCTGCACCGTTAAGACGATATTGTACTTGCATACCGTCATCACGGTCTGCATTAGTATTAATTCTCATATCTAATAAAAAACGAACATTGGAATAACCACTCAGCGATATTGGAGGACTTGTTACGTAAGTTCTGGTATTATTAGCATAATTATTATAATTATCTGTATACCAATAGTCTCCTTCAGCCCCAGCTTCTACGTTATTTGATCCGTATCTCCAAATTGATCCAGAAGTTGAACTAGGCGTCCAATTGCCATCATCTGTATCAAAATTTTCGTAGTAGATAGTGTAATCAAGGTTGTTATTTACTATACCCGTTCCTTGAATGTTGAATAAAAACGTCCCTTCATCTGTGTCATTGTTTTGAATCCTAACAGTTGCGGGGTGTGTAATTAGAGCATCTGGAGTGTATTTAATTTGAAATGTAACAAAATTTCCACCAGCTATCGTATTGTTTGGAATAAGAGATACCTGAAACCTAGAAGCACCAGCTCCTACAATATCTATGTATGGGCTGCCTCCAGTGAGTAGTAAATCGTTAATTCCTTCATTTTCAATTACAAATGTTTTTGTTACAGAATAACCAAGCTCAACACTTCCAAAATTAGTGTTATCTGTTAAGGATGGAGTAATATCATTATTACTTATTTCTATTCCATCACCCGACAGAACAATCTCAGGTTCTACATCCAAAGTAGTGCCAGATATAACAAAATTAAAAGGGTTCTCGTCCGGATCATTAGAAGCAATTAATACTTCTGCATTATGTATTCCTGTAAGTAGCGGATTATAGGTGATTTCAAAAGTAGTATTACCTCCTGGAATTATTGTTGTTGCAGGTGACTGTGTTATAGTAAAGTAATTAAATCCAGGAGTACCAGCAGCGATTATTGTTGGTGTTCCCGCTAAAATTAAATCTGCAACTCCTGTGTTTGAAATTCTAAATATTTTAGAGATAGGTGCTCCTACAGTTGTTGTTCCGAAATTTGTGTTGTCTGCCAGTGTTGGAATAGCATCACCATCTGATATAATTACTGAATTACCCGATAGACTAATGTCTGGTGTAGGACCGTTAATTCCAGTGATTGATATAGCGTCAATCGCTGTATCCGATCTGTTGTTATTTCCAGTACCGTCTGTAGCAGAGAAGCGAAAGTAAACAACGGAGCCCAAGTAGGCATTAAGGCTTATTGTTTCTGTTAACCAAGGAGATGTTTCATCCGCCTGCTGTTCTCCATTTCTAGAAAATAAATTCGACCAAGAACCTCCTCCATTTGTACTTATATCTAAATTAAGTGATCCATTATTACCATGCATATGATAGTCAAATTCAAAAAGAGCAGAGGTGTAATTAGTAAGGTCAATACAATCTGAAATTAATCGGGCTACTGAACCTGTACTTGAATTACTAGCTTCTATATAAGCATATTGATTGCCGTCTGATGCGGTAGATGGACCGGTATTATTCGTTGGAGTATTCCCAGAACCTATAGACCAGTCAAAATTATCTGCGGTAGTTTGTGACCATCTACCAAAACCAGTTTCAAAACTTTCCGTATATAACGTTGCATCAATGCAATTAGTTGCAGGTAATCCCCTAATGATTACATTGTCAATAGCAGCCCCATTATTATCGGTCAAAATATCACCAATATTATCACTTCCAAAAACTACTCGAATTTGAATATTTGCTGCGTTATTAAAATTAGTGTCAAATGCGCTAAGATTTAGCGTAGGAGCATTAGTGAAGGCATCACCACCTGTAGGTGTGTTATCGCCAGACCATCCATCGGTATTATTAGCTATGCCATCTACATCTGTATCATTATAGAAGCCACTAGCTGCTGTTCCAAGAACAGACCATGGACCTCCATTTATGCGATACTGAAGTTGAATTCCATCTCTCCCAGGTTGAGTTTTGTAAAAATGATCTAAATCAAGGGTTAGATTTCCATAACCAGTTAAATCTATTACAGGACTTTCTAGCGCAAAAAGAGCATTGTTTGCATAAGAAGGATATTGATTATTGACAGCAATTCCTCCTACAGTAAAAGAGCCATTAGTATTGATGCTCTGGGTCCACGCATTATCACCAGTGGTATTTGAGAAGTCTGCATTAAATAAAACAGTTTGCGCGCTAATGGATGACACACATTGTGTGATAACCAAAATTACGGAGGCGAGAAGTAATACTCGATTAATTGAGGGGCTTTTCATTTTGTCAGATTTGTCGCTACAAAACCGTTGGGGTGGGTGTTGTAGTGAGTTGGGACGGCTAAATTATGAAAAAAACTAGATTTATAATAGGAAAACAGCTAAAAATGTGTAATTGAGCTGATAATTGTGTATTTCACCGATGTTTTTACCTAAAAACAAGTAGGTTGTACTTGTGGTTTTTTGAGGTGTATGTGTATTTCGTCGATGATTTTGTTGACTTTGCTGAGTGTAATTTGCTTGCTATTAGGTTTTTAGTATTGAAGTAATTATGGTTTCATGATAAACTTCAACTTGATTGGATAGGGTGATAAATTTCAAGTTTTCGCGAAAGCGTAATTCCCAAAAACAAAAAGAGCATTCTATAAAGAATGCTCCTTTCGCCTTGAATTAACACTAAATAATTATTTTTCTGACTGCGCCCTCTTCTTAAATCCAATATATGCACCTGCAGCGATACCAATTGCTATAAATCCATCTATGGGTGCAGCTGGAGCTTCGTCGTTTACATCATTTGCAAAGATTATTTGAGCTTGAGCTCCCGCACTTATGAATAAAAAGAAGAGTGTAGTTAGGATATATTTTTTATATGTAGTCATATGAATATTTTTAATTTATTGAATAACAATTTTATGAGAAATCTTGATTTCTTTATTCTCTATAGATAGTATGTACATACCGCTACTTAGTTGGTTAAGATTATCAATTACAGTCTTATTACCATTGAATGATGCCTCCTTGGTCATTATCGTTTGTCCTAATAAATTTGTGATTATCACATCTACCTTGCTTCCGGAAAATGCAGTAGAGGTAATAGTTAATCTTCCATTTGTGATAGGATTAGGATACATTGTAAAATCAACGGCTTCCTCAGCTGTGGTTGATAACACCTCGCGCTGATATATAATTTCAAAGCGCTTTGTATCTAAACTTGTCTCCATATTACTGTCAACGCTAAAGGAGATAGTGTTTAATCCTTCTTCTAGTAAGGTAGTAACACCTGTATGATTATCCTTGAGATATGTTTCTATGTCTGTGAGTCCATAAAGCTCAAGGTCTAAGGTGTAATCGCTTGCACGATATAAAGCATTGTAAAGTTGTATCTGGTCGTCTTCTGTAGGCATAGCTACTTTATCAACGCTTAGTAAGCCTCCATCTCTTAAAACGCCCATGTTCTCATCGATATTGAAGAACTTTGAAACATCTTCTGGAGTTACGTCATTACTATAACGATCATTATACAGAATTACAAAGTTGTCTTGTAGACCTGCGTCTTCACCATAGTGTTCACTTCTGTATAATCTACCTATGAGGTGTGGTGATGTTGCAATCGCATTTGATGAGTTGCTGTAAAGAGGCACTTCATTACCTGTGACTTTATCTATCTCGTTGAACACAATTTGAGTACTGCTATCTGTTACAGTAGCGTCTGTTGCTGTAAATATAGCTTGTCCTGGTTGTATGTAATGGTAGTTTTTAGAATTAGCTCCATTACTAGAACCACTTCCGTCTAAAAGAACAGTTACATATTGCCCTCTAGCGCCTAGTGTAGCATCCCATACCCAAACTTCACCAGTTCTCACATTTGTAGAAGAGGCTAGTGTCGTATTGATATTTATGGAAGCTTGGTATGGATTTCCTATAAAGTTAAAAGCTCCAGCATTATGGTTAAGTGTGCTACCACTGAAACTGACAGGTGAGGTAGCGAGAGTTCCTGTCGCTCTTAATGTTGTGGCAGTAGGAGTTGCAGCGTTACTTGTAATGTTAACACTACGATCACCTCTTACTAGAAGTCTAATAGGTTCACCAGCAGTCAAGGTAGTTACATCTGTATTGGTAACATCTTGCCAAGACTGCAAAGCATTGTCTAATTTAAAAATAGATCCATTTCCAGAAGCTGTAGCATCAAAGCCATTTTCACCTGTTAAGGAACCTGAGATATGAGTACCATAACCTGGGTTAGGATTCATGTTATCGGTAGGAAAAGACGTGCCTGTATTATGAACACCTTCTTGCCAGTTTGCATTGATACTTGTCACTGTGGTTACTGGACTAGAAAATAATCTAAAAGCCCTCCTTGCTGGAATGTATCTTTCTGTAGTTACATTACCAGAGATAGTACCTCCAGTGATAACATCGATCATTGCAGTTCTTGTAGCATTACTCAATAAGGTGAGTGTATCTCCAGTATTAAGAGTTCCATCTGTTAATGTCAATAATTTATTGATTGAAAGTGCCGTGCTTAAGGTAACACCTTGAGTGGTATCACTATTATCAATAACTAAGTTGGCAATTTCAAGAGCATTACCTGCAATTTCTTGAGGAGAGCTTCCCGTCATTAAAAGTGTACCACTTGCTCCTGAGATGTCACCCGCATTAGTAAGGTCACCATTTACATCCAGAGTAGTAGCTGCTAGATCTAATGTTGCACCAGCAAGTATTGTTACATTATTTACTACTGTATTTGCAGATAGGGTAGGAGCGCCAGAACGTACTTCGATATTATCATTACTTGTAGCGTCACCACTTGGATCTTGTGGTGTCCAAGCTCCTGCGTCGTAAATGTAGGTTGTATTTGAAGCGATAAAACGTAAATTATCTATAGCTATATCTCCTTGAAAACTTCCTACTCCTGTATTACCTACCAACCTAAGTTTGATATTTTTTCCTGAAAATGATGATAAGTCAATAGTCTCTTCTCTCCAGCCTGTTCCGTCAGCGCCTTCTAGTTGAGCAACTGCCGGACTAAAAGTTTCTCCGCCATCTTCACTTACAACAATGTCCAATGTTGGTCTTTGGGAGAATGTGCCTGCTGTTCTCATGTGATAGTTGAAAACTAAACTTGCGATAGTATAATCTGTAAGGTCTAAACATTGTGATTGTAATATGGCAGTACTACCTTGATTAATACCGCCAACTGTTGTGGCGGGTGCAGATGCTTCTACATATAAATAGTCATCACCATCAATTAGCAAATTACCTGTTCCTGTTCCTGGTCCAGTATCTCCTGTTGGAGTTCCATCATTATCTCTCAACCAATCACCATCATCACCATCTATTTGTTCAAAAATCCCGAAGTCTGCTGTGAAGTTTTCAGTATAAGGTAAAGTTGTAATTGCATCGCACAATGGTTTTGTAGTGAATTCTACAACGGTACTATATGGTGAATTTGCTGCGCCAGAACATACTGCGCTTACTTGGGCTTCATAAGTAGTTTCAGGTTCTAGATTTGCTAGTTCAAATGTGTTTGTAGAAACAACTTGCGTCGTAAAGGCTGTAGTTCCGCTTTCGCGAAAGCGTAAACTATAATCCCCACTTGCCGCTGCATTCCAACTTACGCTCGCTGTAGTGATTTCTATGTTTGAAATAGCCAAACCATCTGGAGCTGTAGTATATGGCTCAATTGTAACGGTTGCTGTACAAGTATCTGTATTATTTCCAGTATCTGTCACAGTAAGAGTAACAGTATTTACACCAACGTTTGAACAGTCAAAAGTATCAATATCTAGTGTTAAGCTTGCGATTGTACCATCGTCTGTAGATCCATTGTCAATTTGTGTAGCGAGAATAGTTACCGTACCGTCTGCTCCTAATGAAGCAGTAATATTTTGACATACAGCTGTAGGAGGTACAGTGTCCGGTTCTTCTATAGTGGCTAACAGTTCTATATTATCGATAGCCATGTCACTACTGAAGCCATTTCCAGTGGTTCCTACAAATCTTATTTTAATAGTTTTATTTAAATATGGTGTTAATGCTGCACTTTCCGAACTCCATTGGTTTTGTGTAGCTCCAGTATTTCCATTTTGTGTAAATAGAGGCGTCCATGTGAAGTTTTCATCATCAAGTACTTCTACAATTAAATTCCCCATATTGTCTCCAAACATATGGTAGTCAAAGTTGAAAGTCGCACTAGAGGCATTAGATAAATCAAAACAAGGACTTGTTAATATTGCTGTAGCATTATTACCTAAGTTTTCCCCTGGAGCGTTAGGATCTTCTGTAGCTTCTGTGTATAAATAGAAAGTTCCATCATTTGCTCCGTTTGGACCTGTACTTCCAGAGGGAGTGCCTCTAGAATTTCTTAACCACTCTCCATCATCACCTTGATCTTGTGACCATACGCCTAGTCCGGATTCAAAACTTTCATTATAAGGGAAACTTGAGATAGCTGTTTCTGTACATAACTCAGGAGTATAAGTATCTAAGGCTAAAATTTTAAAATCATCAAAAATAAAACCAGCAAAATCCGTGTTATATCCATCGCGTATATTGCTTCCATCACTATCAAACCTAAAGCGGAGTTGCACTCCAGTCTGTCCTAATAATGTCGTGTTGTTTTCAAAGTCGATAAATATTTCTTCTCGTATCCACTTGTTAACGCCATTTACAATCTGATCACCATCATACACGTAGATTCCATTTGATTCTTGATGATTACTAGGGTTATTTGGACCTCCTTTAGTACTATTAAAATGATTATTAACAGATGTAGGTGCAGCAGGTTTATTGTACTTACCACATAATGCTGTCCAGTTAGTTCCATCTGTCGATGCCTCCAGCTGTACTAGATCAAAATTGCGCTCTATATCCCAGAAGGCATTAAATTGTATTACGTAACCCTCTGAAGAGTCAAAATTTTGTAGTGTACTCAAGGTAGTGGTTCGTACTTGGTTATTACCATATGACCCGCTAGAGACTACAGATATTGCATTAGTACTTCCATTATATCCATTAGTATAGTTTACCCAATTACCAGTCCAGTTTGAGATACCATCTGCATCTATTAGAATTGTAGGGTTGTAATATTTTCGAAATACAGCTTTGTATATATCATAATTGCTGTTGCTTAAAGTAACTTCATATTCTATAAGTTCATTAGGCTGAATACTGCCATTTAGGGTTATAGGTAAGCTTACTTCTCTTTGTTCTAGCTTACTCATGTTACTCAATGAATTGAGAGGTAGTGCTGTTATGCTATTGATATTTGAGCTTACAGGAGTAACTGTGAGCGTCAAATCATCAAGTGTCTGACCTATATATTCAACTGCGAAGTTTAGTGTAGAATTTAATCCATTTATATCTGTATTTGTAAGGTCGTGCAACTGAGCATAACTACCAGCAGATAGACTGGTAATCAAATTCATTCGTAAAGCTCTTTTTGCCACAGGTACAATATGTGTAGGGTCTGGAGCAAACTCGTCGCCATTTTCTGGAGTAAAGGCAATAATATTCTTTCCAGAGCCCGAATTAGTATAAGAACCTCCTCCTGATGGGTTGGTGGTCACTGGTGGACCTCCAAGCATCCAGTCATTAAAATCTCCATTAGCTGGATATAATGTATTTGGAGCAGAGCCATGGATGTAACGGTTGTAATGGGTTACATTTTGCATAAGCTCTTGGAACTCATCTTCACGACCAGAAGGTGCTGCAGAGGTACTTCCATTATATGATGATGTTACAATTGAATTTAAGCCTGAGTGGTGATTGATCGCTACTTTTAAATCTTTGGACTGTACAAAATCAGCTATGATTTGTGTTTCTGGTTCAGATGCTGGAGATGGACCTCTATAAGTTCCAGATATAACGCTAGGCGAAGATCCTGCATCATCTATTCCCCAATAGTATGGAGAGTTTCTATTAAGGTCAACCCCTTGAGTGTATTGTCCATTACCAGTGCCTGGTCTAAGGTTCTTTCTTTGGTTTCCTCCACCATTAGGAGCTTGAATACCATTATAAATATACCCATCAGGATTAATAACAGGTATAAAGTAAAGCTCTTGATTATCAATCATATTTGTGATAAGTGGATCCACATTATAGTTTTCTAAAATATACCACATGTAGTAGATGATATTCATCACACTACTTACCTCTCTTGCGTGAGCTGCTCCCGTAATTAATGACTGAGGTTCACCAGCTTCATCTGTATCTGGATTGTCAGATATTTTTACATACCACATAGTTTGGGGAGCTATATCTGGGTTTGTTCCAGTATAACCATGTGTTTTCTGGTTAGTAGGCGAAGCGTCTTTAGCAACTGAAATAATGTTAGGATACATTTGCTGCATCAGAGTTAATTGATCTAAGATTTCTTGGTAATTATAAGCCCCTCCCATAGAACCTAGCGTAAAATTTTGAGGAGTCCAGTCTACCTCACTGCATTCGTCATATTGAATAGCGCTTGGAATGCTTTCAGAACTTTGACTAAAAGATCTTGTAGTTTGACCTAAATTAGCAAGAGGGCTAGGAGACTTTCCTTGGCTAATACTTTTAAGTCTCTTTAATTCAGTTTTAGCTTGAGGTAGATTACGATTATTTCTTTCGCTGATGTACTTTGTCAAATTATCAATAGTAATTTGATGAGGAATATTCAGCTCTTTTAGAATATTAATTTCATTTTCATTTAAATCCAATTGTACCCCTGTAGAAACGCCTTTACTACCACAAGTAAAGTCAAAGCCTTTCGTGTATAATAGTTTTAATGTCTCTGGATTTTTTGTCTTAATGATAACTCGCTTTACAGTACCATTAGAATTCAAGGTAGTGTGATTGTGGTTTACAGCTTGTGATAAGTTAACCTGCCCTTGCGAGGTAGTCATAACACCAAATACAAACACAAAAATGAGGATAACAACCTTTAAGTAGGTTTGCTTCATAACAATAGTAGGTTTAAGTCAATTAAGGAATTTGGGATACCTTAATTCATTAGGGGTTTATTTTTAAAGCTGCTAAACTAGAAAAAAACCTACGATAAATGTTAATAAAAATGTTAAATTGTGTATTTTGTAGATTATTAATGTATTTCATCGATGTTTTTTGTTGATTCTAGATTTTCGTACTAGTATAATTATTTGTTAGTATAATTTATTGATTGTTAGATTTTTAAGGCGTTTTTATATCTTGCTTAAATCTTTAGTATTGTTTAGAAATAAAACTATCATATAAAGGAATATTAAATTATTTGTAATCTGTACATGTCATAGGGGTTTGACCTCTTTTATGGCGTATTATACTCTTTAAATAATTCATTATGAGAACCCCACGTAGATATTCGTTTCTTTTAGGACTTTTTGTTTTCGTATTATTTCAATCGTGTCAAGATGATCTAGATGATGTGCGTCTTAATCAAAATCTAGAAGTATCTGATATTATTGATACTTCAATAGCTGTTACAGACCAAACAACACAACTCATCACAGACTGGAATACGCTCTGGTTAGAAGTAGATCAATATGCATACGGGATGAGACCAGTTGCTACTGCTAGATCCTTAGCTTACATACATCTCGCGGCATATGAAGTAGCGGTTGCAGATATAGATGGCTATCAATCTAATGTGAATAATATTGATAGATTAACCATTGATTTTAGTGAGCGTCCAGATAGCATAGATATCAAAACGGCATTAAACACTTGCTATGCAATAGTTTTTGATCATTTCATGTATAATGTGCAAGGAGATGTAGATGTGAAAATTGGCCAACATAAAAATGCTCAAGAAACTAGACTTCAAGAAGGTTTGAGTGCAGAAGTAATTGCAAATTCTATAGCCTGGGGAACCTACGTTGCAGAACAAGTAATTGCATACAGTCAAACTGATACCGCAGCTGAATCTCAAATAATAGAACCACAACCCTATGCTTATGAACCTCCTGCAGGTGAAGGCTACTGGACCTACAGTGCAGATGAGGAGAGAGCTTGGTTTCCTTATTGGGCAAGTGCAAGAACATTTGTAATATCTTCAGAAGAGACATCAAGTGTGCCGCCAGCAATTAATTATAGCACTAATGTAGATAGCGACTTTTATAATGAAATGATGGAAGTGTATACCATCAACAACGCAGCTAGAGAAGAAAATAATGATGATTTGTGGGTAGCAGAGTTCTGGTCTGACGATGTAGAAGGTCTTATGATGAGTCCTCCTGGTCGCCAAATTTCTATTGCAAATCAATTGATAGATCAAATGGATGTGAGTTATGAGCAATCACTTATGATACTTTTAAAGTTAGGCTTCTCATTAAACGATGCTGCTGTTTCCACTTGGGCAGATAAGTATGAGTATATGGTAATGCGCCCTAGTGTATATATCCAAGCGCATATTGACCCAACTTATCAAACCAATTTATATAGGTTTATTAATTGGCCTAACCCGTCATTCCCAGGGTATCCCTCGGGCCATTCTGCATTTTCTTCGGCGGCAGCTGGGGTATTTATCAATGAGTTTGGAAACACTATCAATTTTACAGACAAAACACACGAAGGTAGAACCGAATTTAGAGGAGCGCCTAGACAGTATAATTCCCTTTCAGAAATGGCTCAAGAAAATGCTTACTCTAGACTTCCACTAGGAGTACATGTGAGAATGGATTGCACAGAAGGATTACGTCTAGGTTATGAAGTATCTGATGCTATAAATTCTTATAACCTTAGTGAGTAGTGTTACGCTTTCGCGAAAGCGTGAGTTTAAACTCTCCTCTTATTATAATTTCTAATTTACTAAATTGAAATAGTTAGGTCTAATTGTTACTCTTAATGACGTTTGAAGGTCGTATATTAAAAAGAATTAGACAATATATAATTGTCCATTCTCCTTAAGAAAAACGGATTAGTTATGAAGAGATGTACGATTGACTTTAATCTTGCTCTATAGGTCATAGATTCAAACAGTTTTACAATACTACTTAACATTATAAAACTGTCCAAACCTTAGGTTACTGGATAATTAATTTTTTGAGAACTGTATTATTTGGAGTTTCTAGTAATATAAAATATACTCCTGAGGCTACTGATAAGTTATAAGTTTCTTGATATGTATCTTGATTATCTAGATATCTTTGATCAACAGGGATATTATTGGAAAGACCAAATACCTTAACACTTAGAGGCATTATTTCTTTTAATTCTACGTCAAGCGTAAACTCACCTGAGGTCGGGTTAGGATATATCAAAAATGACTTGACAGTAGGATCATCATTCGACTCTAACTCTACATCAAATTCCTGACCTTCGATAATAATAATGCGCTTAGTTTGATATTCTGTACAATTTCCATTTGTAACTTTTAAAGTAAGGTCATATTCACCTGTGGCACTAAAACTAAGTTCAACATAGTCTGTACC
Organism: Dokdonia sp. PRO95; assembly: GCF_000355805.1. Classification (NCBI taxonomy): domain Bacteria; kingdom Pseudomonadati; phylum Bacteroidota; class Flavobacteriia; order Flavobacteriales; family Flavobacteriaceae; genus Dokdonia; species Dokdonia sp. PRO95. The sequence goes on along the minus strand of NZ_CM001837.1, from coordinate 278,939 downwards.
CATTTCAAGAATATTTGCCTCTTCAGGAAGTATCCATTCTACGGTATCAGGAAAAGGATCGCTCACTTGAACAATAACGAATGGTTGATCAATAAATGCTTGAGTAGAAACTAAGAACTCTGCATTAATAGGTTCTTCTACAGTTAAAATAGATATTTCATCTGTTACAATACATCCACTTGTGTTTGTTGCAATTACGGTATAAGTTCCTTCTTCAGACAAGACGACTTGTGGGTCGCTACTTGTAAAACCGTTATCTGAAGTCCAACTGTAAGATAATCCATTTGCAATAGTTGCATCTAGCTCTAAAGTTTGGTCTAAACATAATGTGGTATCTGGACCTAAGTTCAAAATAGTTTCAGCGGGTTCTGTTATTTCATACGTTTCAATAATTTCACAGCCTTTACTATCAATAATTGAAACTTGATAGGTTCCAGCTTCTAGATTATTTACAATATTAGATGAACCACCGTTATCCCATATGTATAAATATGGAGGTGAGCCACCCGCGGGAGCTAGCTGTATGCTACCGTCCTCTCCATCAAAACATGTTGTATTTACAGTAGTAGCATTTGCTGTTAAGGCAGGAGGTGGAACAAGTGTGATTGTATTACTTGTAACACAACCATATTGATCGGAAATACTAAGCGTATATTCTCCTGGTAAAACATTTGTAAGATTTGGTGATACATCTCCATTACTCCAGATATAGTTATAACCCGGAATTCCTCCTGTAACTGTCGATATTATCTCCCAATCATTTTGATCTCCACATAAAACAAAGTCAGCCTCAAGTGTAAGTGATAAAGCATCTGGCTCAGATATTTCAATAACATCACTTACGGCTACATTATTATTTGCATCTGTAACCACAACGTAATATGAACCTGCGATAAGGTCATCTACAGAAGGGTTTGTTCCCACAAGAGCGGTAGTTGTATTATCAAACCATTCGAAATTATAATCATTTGCCGAGTTTGAAAAAGGAACTCCTCCTGTCGCCATAACAGAAATAGATCCTGATGCATCACCGTTGCAAAGAATTATAGCAGTGATATTAGTATCAAGTATGAGAGGTTGCGGTTCTAAAACCTCAAAATCAGTTGGTATAATAGTACATCCATTTGCATCAGTAACAGTTAGCGTGTATATACCTGCAGTTACGTCGTCGATGGTGTCTATAGTAGATACTATTTGACCAGTAGCATTAGACCACTGGTAGGTGTAGTCTAAGGTGCCCCCAGAGATTATAACCGAAACACTACCGTTACTCAATCCATTACCAGTTGTATTTATAATAGTACTACTAGAAATGACCAGTTCATTAGGTTGAGAGACTGTAACTGGTGTATTTATAATGGAACCATTAGTATTATAAGTACATCCAAGATTATCTCTAACTCTTATTTCATAATCACCTTGCGATATATCTGTAATTATAGTTGAAGCATTATCGTCAAAATCTGTCCAAGTAGTAGGATAAACCTGCCCAACGCGTCTATAGATATATTGATAGCTACCACTACCACCCGTTGCATTTATAATTATAGTCCCATTAGCATCATTGAAACAAAGAGCATCTGTAGTGGAAGCACTTACTTGAATAGCATCTGGTTCAACAATAGTTATAGGTGCGCTTATCTCGACTAAATCTCTCCCCGTATCTGTCGCCATTATATAATAAGATCCGGCACCTACATTAATAGAGCTTGAGGTCTCTCCAGTAATTACAGAATTAGTGATTGCATTAAACCATTGATAATTATAGGTGTTTGTAGTAACTACGTTTAGTATAACAGTATCATCTGTACAAGTGATTACGCCTGTTTGACCGATATCTGAAATAAGAGTAGCCGGTAAACCAACAATAAAGGTTTCTGAAACCTCGCAAGATGCTCCACTACTATCAGTTGCTGTTACTGTATATATCCCAGCAGATAAGTTATTAAGTTCATGATTAGCTCCTTCAGTTACGGTAGCTACATTTATACCACTTTGATCAATCCAATTATAGGTAAATGGAGCAACTCCGCCAAAAATGCCTAAACTAATACTTCCATCATTACCTTCAGGGCTCGGCATTTGAACAACGGTATTATTTATTCCATAAGGCAAAGGTTCGTTAATGACAAAGCTTTCTACAAGCTCACAAGATATATCAATCTGGTCCTTTATAGTAACGGTATATGTTCCACCAGATAAGCCCGAAGCTATTGTTGTGGTATTTGTTGAGTTATAATCCCAAGTTACATCATAGGCGCCAGAACCTCCGGTAATTGATAGCTCGATTGACCCATTACCTTCATTATAACAACTTACATCTGTGATTGTTTTGCTTAAAGCTAAAGGCTCAGGTTGTACAAAGTCAATAACTTCTGATAGTTCATTATTAAATGAATCTGTAATAAGTAGATTGTACACGCCAGCCATGATATTACCGGAGTTTGAAGTACTACTTATTTCATTATTATTAGCATCTTTCCATGAGTATGTGTACTCAGGAGTTCCTCCACTAACAATAGCTTCTAGGCTCCCTTCACCACCATTACAAGTAATATCACTCTCGATAATCTCTACGCTCAATATATTAGGTTCGGTGACTATAAAGTTTGTTGGTTCAATAGTACACCCACTTGCATCAGTAACATTTAAAGTGTAGTTGCCTGCAGCGATACCATCAATAGTAGATATGTCAGAATCGATAACAGTTCCAAAACTATCTGTCCATGAGTAAGTGTAAGGGGAGGTGCCTCCGCTAATGACAACAGTTATATTTCCGTTTTCTAGGCCGTTACCTGTTGTATTTGTTATCGTAGTATCAGAGATAAGTAGTTCATTAGGTTGTGTGATAACGACGTCAATATCCGTAATTGTTCCATTGTTGTTATTAAAAGTACATAAAGCATTATCTCTTACTCTTACTTGATAATTACCCTGAGAGAGATTATTGATGGTAGTAGCCGTGTTATTATCAAACTGTGTCCATGCTGTTGGATAATTTTCGCCCACGGCTCTATATACATACTCATAACTTCCAGATCCTCCTATAGCATTTATTATAAAAGCTCCATTTGACTCTTCAAAGCAAACTACATCAGTTGTGGTAACACTTGCCTGAACAGCGTCAGGTTCAGAAATAATAATAGGAGCACTAAGTTCTGTGATAGATTGTACTGCATCATACACCTCTACATAATATGTACCCGCAGCGACTTGAACAATAGGTGTGTCTAGACCTGTAATTAATACAGCAGGAGTAACAGATGCATCATACCACGTATACGTATTTACACCCGTATTTGTAGTAACAGTAATTTGTCCGTCATTACCTCCATTACAAGTTACTTCTTGAGTTTGATCTACGGCCACTAACAGCTCTCCAGGAAGACCTAAGGTAAACGTATTTATAAGCTGGCAATTGAAAGGGCTACTATCTGTTACTGTTAATGTGTAATCTCCCTCTGCTAGTCCGGAAATTGAATTTGTACTATTTGCAGTAGTACTCGTAACGGCGTTACCGCTTTCATCTACCCAGTCAAATGTAAATGGGGCGGTACCGCCAAAAACATTCAAGCTCACCGTACCATCATTATTGGTAGATGATGGTGTAGTTACCATAATATTATTTAAACCATAAGGTTCAGGTTCTTCTATGGTAAAGGTTTCTGTAAGCATACAAGTAGCATCAATACCATCTTTTATCGTTACAGTATACGTTCCGCCAGATAAACCAGAAGCTATTGTAGTGGTATTAGTCTGACTATAATCCCAAGATATATCATAGGTTCCAGAACCTCCAGTTATTGATAGTTCTATAGCTCCATTAGAATCATTGTAACAACTTACATCTGTAATTATATTGCTTAAAGCTAAAACATCTGGTTCTGTAAATTCAATAACTCGTGAGAGTTCATTATCAAATGCGTCTTTTATAAGTAAGTTGTAAATACCAGCTGTAATACTACCAGTATTTGAAGAATTGCTTATCACATTACTATTAGAATCTGTCCATAAATATATGTACTCAGGAGTACCTCCACTAGCTGTTGCTTCTAAGTTTCCTGTGCCGCCATTGCATGTGATGTCAGTCTTGACAATGTCAACGTCTAGAGCAAGGGGCTCTGTCACCTCAAACTCTGTAGGGCTAATAGTACATCCATTTGCATCAGTAATGTTTAAAATATAAGTATCTGCAATTAGATTATTAATTGTTGCAACATCCGAATTTATAATGGCACCAGAGCTATCTGTCCATAAAAAAGTATATGGTGATGTACCTCCACTTATTGTTACAGAAACGCTTCCATTATTCAACCCATTTCCAGTTGTATTTACAATCGTTTCACTGTCAATTGCAAGGACCTGGGGTTCTGATATAGTGACTGGTATGTTTACTATGGTTCCGTTGTTATTATAGGTGCATCCCAGATTATCTCTTACTCTAATCTCATAGTTACCTTGTATTAAGCCCGTGATTGTAGTAGAAGCACCATTTTCAAAATCTATCCAAGTAGTAGGATAACTTTGACCAACTAATCTATAAATATACTGGTAGCTATCGCTTCCGCCATTGGCATTTATGACTATCGAACCATTTGCATCTTCAAAACACAATGCATTCGTGGTTACAACACTAGCCTGCACAGCCGCTGGCTCAATAACAATAGTCGCAGTACTAATTTCTGTTAAGTCTCTAACATTATCAATAACTCTCACATAGTAAGAACCACCTCCTACAGTAATTGAAACTCCAGTTTCATTAGCTATTGCAGTATCAGTAACAGCATCAAACCATTGGTACGTATATGTACCTGTTGTATTCACATTTAAGGCAACTGTATCTGTAGCGCAAGTAATCGTTCCAGATTGATTAATTTCAGTGATAAGTGTAGCAGGTAGACCTACGATATAGGTTTCATTCACAATACAAGAAGCTCCACTACTATCTGTTACTGTAACTGTATAGATTCCAGAGGCTAGGTTATTTATTTGATGATTAGCTCCTTCAGTCATAGTACTTATAAGTGTTCCATCTTGATTAACCCATTCATAAGTGAAAGGTGCGATACCTCCAAAAACACTTAAACTGATACTTCCATCATTATCAGACACACTAGGCATTTGGACAATATTATTATTTATTCCGAAGGCTTCTGGCTCATCTATAATAAAAGTTTCTGTTAACCTACATGAGGCATCCAATTGATCTACAATTGTAACTACATAAGTTCCTCCCGCTAGCCCTAAAGCATTCTGAGATGAGTTGTTTACATCATAATCCCATGAAATATCATAATTATTGGATCCCCCGGTAATTACAAGTTCGATAGCACCATTTGACGCATTGTGACAGCTCACATGAGTAAGTTGTGAGCTTAATGAGATGGCATCAGGTTGTGAAAAGAAATATCCTATAATCGATTCCGAATTATCATTTGCGTCATATACTGTTAGATCATATGCACCGGAAACTATGGTCCCAGAATTTATAGCTGTGCTAATTTCTATACCAGATTCATCTTTCCAAGAGTACGTGTAAGGAGCTATTCCTCCATTTGCATCAGCTTCAAGACTTCCTGTACCTCCATTACAAGTAATATCAATATTGTTTATTGCTACTGTTAACAAATTTGGTTCTTTAATTTCAAAGTCTGTAGGTGCAATTGTACAGCCATTTGCATCAACAACCGTTAGTGAGTAAATACCAGCAGTTTGATTTGTAATTTCATTGCTATTTGAAATGACAGAGCCTGCACTATTTGTCCACGTGTATTCATAAGCTGGAATTCCTCCAGACACAACAACAGATACACTACCATTACTTAATCCACTTCCTGTGGCATCAGTTATTGTAGAATCACTAATTGAAAGTGAATTTACAGGTTCGCTTATGGTAATGAAAATCTCTTCAGATTGACAGGTGTTTGCATCTGTAACCGTGACAGAATACTCACCAGCTGGTATTCCAGATATGTCTTCTGATGTAGCCCCATTGCTCCACGCATAAAAATAGGGCGCACCGGTAGTTTTAGGTGTCCCTCCAATAACAGTAATATCTATTTCTCCAGTCAATTCTCCTTTACAGAGAATGTCCGTGTGGATTTCTGAGACTACTATTTTAGATGGGGCAGTAACAATGATATTATTGCTGCTAGCTTCATTGCCGTTATCATCCATTACATTAAGTGTATAGATTCCAGCAGGGCTGTCTATGAGATTATCTAAGGTAGAGAGCACATTTCCTGGCTCACTATTTAAGTACCAAGAATAATTGTAAGGAGGTACTCCTCCTGAAACTACAGAAGTTATGTCTGTGGTACTATCACCAAAACATAAGTTTAGATTTGCTTGGTCTATTGATTCTATAATTAATAAGTCAGGTTCTGTGAGCGTAAAGCTGTCAGTCATTGTACAATTATTACTGTCGGTAACAAGTACATTGTAAGTTCCGGCGCTCAGAGCATTTAAATCCTCCGTTATTGCAGTAAACGTTACATCTCCCTCTTTACTCCATAAAAACGAATAGTCAGTAGTACCACCACTTACAGATATGTCTATTGAACCGTTATTAGTTTCAAAACCAGTGAGGTCTACTTTGCTTTCCTCAGTTATTAATAAAGGAGCATTGGGTTGTTCTATAGATATCGCACTAGATGATATTGTACAACCATTGAAATCGGTGACGGTAAGTGTGTAGGTTCCGGTTGTAACACCTAGAAGATTTTTTGTATTTCCAACTATGTCATTAAGATCATCTCTCCATTCATAGGTATAAGGGCCTGTACCTTCAGAAACATTTAGTGTTATACTTCCAGTGTCTTCACCAAAACATGCAACGTCTTGAATAACTATGTTTGAAATTGTAATAAGAGTAGGTTCTATAAAAATATAACTATCTGTATTGCTAGCCCCGTTACTATCTGTTACCGTTACTTCATATTCCCCAGCACCTACATTTTGTAATTGTGATGAGGTAGCAGTTGAGTTTGTAACATTTACAAAAGTTCCATTTATCAATTCTTTCCATTGATAATTATATGACTGTGTTCCTCCGGTTGCAATGGCATCAAGACTACCAGAAAAATTACCATTACAATCGATATCTGTATTCACTACAATTTCAATATCTAAAAAGCTAGGCTCCGTTAGTGTAAAAGTTTGAGTGGTAGTACAACCTTCATTACCAGATCCTGCATAGTATTGTCCATCTGTAACTATAACTGTATATACACCAGCGGTCAGTCCAGATAGGTCTTCTGTTGCACTATTAAAGGCAGCGTCTCCATTTTTTGTCCAGTTAAATGTATAACCGGGAGTTCCTCCAGAAACATTAATATCAATACTACCGGTATCTTCTCCATTGATTAGAATGTCAGTTTCTGTAAAATTAGTTATAGATAATGCACTTGCTGGTTGAGTAATAGCAATAGGAGTGTCCATAGTGATGCTACACATGTTTTCATCACGCACAGTTAGTATATAGTTGCCAGCACCTAAGTTGAAAATATCGCTTGTAGTTGCTATGATAGGTGTTGCACCCTGTAATCTCCATTCGTAAGATAAGTTTCCAGTTCCTCCACTTGCTGAAATTTCAATAGAGCCATTTGCACCATCAAAACATGAAACGTTTTTTACAGTAGGACTTGATAGGGTAATTAAGGTGGGCTCAGAGAGAGTTATAGATATACTATCACTGATATTGAATGCATCTGTTACTTGGATTTTATATTCTCCAGGTACAGCATTAGTATAAATTGCGGTTGTAACACCTGTATCAACAAAAGATGAACCATTAAAAATAAACCATTCATAAGTATAAGATCCACTACCACCAGATCCAGATGCCTCTAATGTTCCTGAATCACCATTACAATCTATGGAAGTTGTAATATCTAGCATTGCTTCAACAGGTTGAGGGTCAGTAAGTATATCAGTAAAAGTTGCAGTACATCCTGCCGCATCTGTTACGGTAAGTGTATATTCTCCATCCTCTACATTGGTAAGATCCTCGTCTTCGCCCACTTCGACGCTATTAAGTGTCCAGCTATAGGTATAAGGGTTTCCGGATTGATTTTCTGTTCCACCAGAAACATCAACTTTTATAAAACCATCAGAAAGTCCCACTCCGGTAGGATTTTGTATACCTGACGTTTCTAAGGTAATTGCTAGGTCATCCGTAGGCTCACCAATCACGATTATGCGATCAAAGTCAGAAACATTATCTGGGCAGTTGTTTGAATCCTCAACGTAGAGAGTATACGTTCCTGCTGTTAAATCTGTGAGGTTTTGTTGGGTAGAGGTAAATGTGCTACCTGCTTTAGTCCAATTAAAAGTATAAGTCCCGTCACCACCAGATACATTGATACTTATAGCCCCATTATTTCCTCCTTTACAAGAGACGTCTGTCTTTGTGTTTAGAGTAAATGTAACAGGAGCAACATTATTAATAGTAAAAACAGAAGATAGTATAGTGGCATTTCCAGAGCCATTATCGTCCTTCACTTGTACTTTGTAATTGCCTGGATTAAGCTCTTGTGTAGTATAGTCTGTTGTAGCGTTTGAGGTTGTGGTTAATCCTTCATTAACATATACGTTTGAACCTGGTGTGGTTTCTTTTAGGAGTTGGTAGCTATAGTCGGCTATTCCACCTTGTGCTCTTACTTTAATAGTACCTTTATCTCCATTACAATCAGGTTGATTAACGACTTCAAAAGCATCATTAAATTCAAATACGGGAGGTTCAGTTATTTCAATGTTTGTTAGTATTTCTGTACAGCTTCCGTTAGGGTTAGATACTTCTACAGAATAAGAATCTGTACCTGTTCCTGCAATTAAATTAGAAAAATTCACATCATAAAATCCAGAACCAGATGTTCCATCTACTGTAGCACCATTATATTCAGCATTATTTTTCTTTAATATAATATTATATGGTACAACCGCAGAGGTATTTGGATTTCCTCCAGTAATTCTGACAGTGAAGTACCCATCGTTTCCTCCTAAAATAGTAACATTCCCTTCATTAGGAACTAACTCATCTATAGTTATGGCGGCTGGCTGTTCAAAATTAACCGTTACAATTTTATCACCTAATGTAGGGCCAATCGTATCATCATAAGTTATAACTGGATTATTTTGCGCTTTCGCGAAAGCAAAAACAAATAAAATTAAACTTAGAAGGAAGTAATTCTTTTTCATAAGATTATAGTCTTTGTGTGCAATCATTTTGATCAAACACTTGAATGTTGTAACTGTTAGGACCTAGATTTTGTATGCTTGTATTAGTACCAGAAAAGTTGATGGGAGTACCTCCATTTATAGTGTATTTATATGGGGGTGTGCCAGGATTGCTGGAATCTATATTGATAATAATCTCCCCATCATTTTCATTGAAACAGCTTATGTCATTTGCAGTAATGGTGTAAGCCATGGGATCTGGACTCCCTATGGTTATAGGTCCAAAGGTTCGATCACAACCATTAGGTAATGTTTGATAAGTGAGATAGTAGTTATCTGGAGCAAGATTTTCAGGCCATAAATAATTAGAACCATTTATAGTTTCTGTGCGAGTAAATAACGGGCCCGAAGTGCTCCCTTTTCGTAGATTAAATAATAGTTGATCACCATTTATATTTGAATCGAAGTTCAAATTGAAACTACCGTCATTTGTATAAACACAACTTGTTTCAGCAACAGTTAAATTCTGTATTCCAGGAGTTTTAGGAGCTATAGTGATGGTGTGGATAGGTGAATAGTACACTGCGTTAGAAAATTGAGCTTCTACCGTGTATTGAACTTTTAGTACACCTGTAAAATAGTTTTCTGGATTGGTTCCAAAAATATCAGTAACAGAGGCATCTAGAGGATAGGTATTTCTATGGTTAGGTAATAGTGCCCATTGTCCATTATCTCTTTGATATTTCCAAGTTAGAAAAGGAATTGTTGTAGAGCTTCCATTATAGAAGTCAAATAAAGGTGCATCATCACAAACCGCGCCAGTAGGTGTCACAGATGACGGGACATAAATAGCAATATAATTTAAGGGTAAACAAGTATCCCCTACATCATCAGGGCCTAAGTCTGATGGGCCATTGTAAATGATTCTTTTGTAGCTGTTGAGAGTGATGTTCTCATTATAGTCAAGATCTGTTACATCCGCTGGGAAGGGTGAGCTAGGAGCGCAAATATAAGAGAATTGACCACAGACAGAACCACCACAATTATTATTAGTGTCATCGTTATATCCCATTCTGTAATCAATGGCTAATTGTATAAAGTTATCAGACCGAGTGCTCTCACCTTCATCTTCTGTAAAAAGCCATCCAGCTTCAAATTCATCAAAATTTGGATTTTGCATTGAGTAGGCCGCGTTGTGAGTTGCCCTCCTTGATAACACATATAATTTGTTCTGAGCCACAAGGGAGCTAGAAAACAGTAGAAAAAGAATGATATGCAGTTTATTGTTTTTCATTATAGTCTCTCAGTGCATGCATTAGAATCAAATACTTTAATGATGTAATTATCTGGACCTAGATTTTGTATACTGGTAGTTGTACCTGTGAAATTTACGGGAGCACCTCCATTTATAGTGTATTTGTAAGGAGGGGTTCCCACACTGCCGCTGCTATTAGGATCAATTGTAATAGTGATTGTTCCATCATTTTCATTAAAACAGGAAATATCTGTTGCTGTAATTTCGTACGCTAGACTAGGTCCAGTGCCAATAGTGAATGGGTCAGAAAACTCTGCAGAACTTGTATTATTTGCTTGATAGCTTAGAATGTAATCTCCGGTAGGGAGAAAGTTAGGATAGGTATATGTATTACCAGTACCAGAAAAAGTAGGTGGCATTGCTGCTGTAAATACATTATCTCCTGTATTTGCAATATTATTGTCGGGACCAGCAGAGATAATTCCGATATTGGTAAGCTGTTCGCCATCATCTAGCGGTCTATCAAATATCACAGTAAATCTTCCATCTTCATTGTATTGACAAGTTGGATCTATCACAACCACATCTTCAACATTAGGACTTTCTTTGATAAAGCTGTAGGTATAAGGAAAACCTGGTGGTACCCAACCATTACACAGAGCGATTCTATATTGAATACTTACTTCATAAAAACTTGAAGCATTTGCACCAAATAAATCTTCGGCATTAAAAGTGATTGAACTCTGGCCTAAAAATTCGGCAGGAAAAGAAGTCCAATTATTTGTAGTAGGATGTAAGAATTCCCACTGATAAACTAGAGGGTCATAGCCAGCAGTCATCTCTAGTGTAACTTCAGGTAAAGCATTACTGGCAGAAGGTGCTGGAGTTAAAATAGAATAGTTAGGGATCATTATAAATTCAAAATCATAATCAGTACAACATCCACCAGCGGTATCTGTAAACACACTGCATAAAGACTGAGTACTAGTCTTTAATTCAGTAAACTCATTATTAAATGAACACGGACTTCCATCTTCTGTAGCTCTACCAATTTCATTTACAATATATCCACGCGGAGAGTTACCTATCTGATTTACTTCTACATTGAAATTATCACCATAATTTGTGGTTGTCTGGCCACAACTCAAATTTACTTGGACATCAATGTAATCAATGCTATAAGACTGTCCACTAACAGTAAAGCCAGCAATTAACAACAAAATTAAGATGATAAGTAGTTTATTGTTTTTCATTATAGTCTCTCAGTGCATGCATTAGAATCAAATACTTGAATAGTTGTACTTCCTGCACTCAAGCCACTTATAGTGGTGCCTGCTCCAGAAAAAGTACCTGTATTACCATTGCCTAATACATAATTATAAGGAGGTGTACCTATACTACCATTGTTATTTGGATTTATTGTAATGTTGATTTCTCCATTATTTTCATTAAAACAGCTTATGTCTGTTGCCTCTATAAAATATTCAAGTGGGGGAGGACTGCCTATTGTAATTCCATTATAGGTTTTTGCACAGCCATTTGGAAAAGCTTGGTATGTAAGATAGTAGATGTCTGGGGCTAATGTGTCTGGCCAGCTATAAGTATTCCCGGTTATATTTGCAGTTTCGGTTAGTAGTGGACCATTAATTGAGCCTTTTTTAAGGTTAAATTCTATTTGTTCCCCAGAGAGATTCGTGTTAAAATTTAGTGTAAAACTACCGTCGCTATTGTAGTCGCAACTTGTGTTGTTACGTACTAAGCTTTGAATGCTTGGGGTCTCTGGTGCAATCGTATAAGTTACTGTATTTGCATATTGGCCATCATAGCCAGTTCTAAATTTGATAATTCCTGTTTCATTACTACCGGTAAGATCGGAGATAATAAATGAAGGTTCGTCTGTATTGTTATAAGCATTTGGAAAATTAGTCCAAGGTCCTGAATTTAATTTGTATTGCCAGTACCTACCTACAGAAAGCGTAAGCTCCTCATCTAAGCACACTGTACTTTGTCCCGCAGATGGTTCTTGAATATGTATTAAGTAAGCATCTGTAACCACTTGACAACCCTCAAGTTGAAATGAATTTAAGAGAAAGTTTGAAATAGTTGTAGTAAACTCATCACCGAAATCACAATCACCACCTCCAGTACCGCCGCCATCATTAGCATACCAAGATTCTATTGTTACAGTACCAGATCCACCAGCGCTTATATTATTAGGTATAGGAAGGTAAGAATTATGAAACGTAGACCCCTGCGGAAAAGCAGCAGGAGGTCCCGTATAGGAAGTACTTGTGCCGCCAGAAACGCTGAGGGTTGTTGTAGTAGATGATGTGATTGGATTGTCTCCAAAAGCAAATGTATTACTATCTTTTGTCTCAAAATAGACCCCATAATCTTGTCCATAAGTAATATTACAAACGGAGAACATGATGAGGAAACATATTATGAGTTTCATATAAATATTTTAAGCTTTCGCGAAAGCGTGATTAATTAACTATTATTTTCATTATTATTTGTATCATTCTCTCTCAGTACAGTTTTGACTATCAAATACTTGAATAGTAGTTTCTCCAGCAATAAAACTTGATACAGTAGTACTATTTCCAGAAAAATTCCCAGTATTTCCATTGCTCAATACATAATTATATGGCGGTGTACCTAGACTACCATTGTTATTTGGGTTTATGGTAATTCTTATTTTTCCATCGTCTGCATCATTACAGGTGATTTCAGATTCTATTTGTACGCTATATTCTAGGGCGGGTGGAGCGGTTATAGTAAACGGCATAGTTTGTTGGTCAGTGTCTGAGCCATTAGTTTGATACCTAAAAGCATAAGTCCCTACCGGTAGTGAGTTAGGATACGCAAATTGATCTCCTTGAACCGTAATAACTTCATTAACAGTGTCCACTAATTCGTCATCAGTATCCGAATTTTCTGGATCTTCAAACATACCATTAGGACCTGGACCTATAACAGCAATATTAGTTAGTGTATCTCCATTAAGTGCCTCTTCAAAGGTTAACGTAAACATACCTTCATCATAGGAGCAATTGGGTTCGCTCACATCAATATTTGTTACTTCTGGTGAGCATCCCGTAACATTATAAATCACACTGTTAGAAAGTATGCCATTTCCATAATCTAGTCTAAAACGCACTGTACCTGGCAAAGTAAGATTAGGCAGGGTGTTGAGATCTACAGTATATGAACTTGCAGGAGTTGAGAATGTTTCGAGAGGTTGATAATTGCCCATGGTATTAGTGTTATATAAAACACCTTTTATAGAAGGTCCCCAGTTACCAGGATTAAGTATTATAGATTGCTCAGTGCATACTGAGTTGTCAAATGGTTGTACTAAATTTTTTAGTTTCCATACTTGAAATGTCTGTATTACATTATTTTGAATGATCTCATCACATCCAAAATAAGTGTTGCTACCTGTGGCTTCAAATGAATAAGGTCCTCTAAATAAAGTTCCATTTGTAGTTGCATTATTAGTGCTACTACCCCCAAAATTCCCATAACATCCGTTAGTGTTACCATCTCCACTTGAGATTGAGGCGCCAGACATATAATCTACAAACTGTATTGAATTAGGGAAAGAACCAGTATATGCTCTGTTTATAATTTGTGTTCTCCCAGTACTGTTCATATTTCCATCAGACATTGTGGATAAGTCAATAATAGCATTGGAATTAATACGAATCTCTAAACTTGCGTTAAAGCCCCCTAAAAAGTCAGCATCTGCAATAGTAATATCACCTCTCACCCAGTACTGGGCACCTACCTGCGAGGTAGTGCTTATAATTAGTATAAGTAGAAGAAGTTGTATTGTTTGCTTCATTGATGAAAATGTTTATCACGCTTTCGCGAAAGCGTAACTACTTTAATATTTTACAGTGATTTTTTTGAGTTTACTAATGCGCCCATCTTTAAAAACTGCTCTAATCCCATAAGTATAGCTTGTATTTATTTTAAGATTAGTATCTGTAAGCCTCCTTGTATCTGCAGGTACTACACGTAATAATCGTAGTTTTTCTTCGGTTTTAGATTTGTAAATTTCAAATTCAGAGATGTCATCTGCTCTGTATGCCCAGCTTATATCTATAGATTGCTGGAGTTTATTTGCTATTCCAGAAAAACTACGCACTTGATTTTCTTTATTTGTTTTAGGTATTTTAACTGAAACAGATGGTGAAGGTGGTGATTCTAAGTTGCTCTCATCAATTGCAATGAGAGTATAGCTATATAAGTTGCCTTCAGTTACTTTTTTATCTATATATCGTTCTGTGGTATTATCACCTTCATAAACAAGTAGCCAGTCCTGACTGTCATTTTCCTTACGATATATATGTGTCGTTTTTGCGTCGTCGCTAGAACTTCTTGCCCATTGCAGATTTACTTTTCCATCACTTACATCAAACTTTTTAAACACTGGCGAGGTTGGAGGTATGATATCTGGTTTTTTAAGAGTAAGAGGGTCAGAGTAGTCACTTTGATTATAGCGATAGTCTAGAGCAACAATTTTATAATATACGTTACTATTTAAATTCTTAATAGAAATGGTATCTCTAAAGGCTGTTGTTGAGATAGGTTTTGATGTAACTTGACTATACTCCTCATTTTCTAGATTTCCTCTAAAGACACGATACCCAAAAATATCTACATCTGTATTTGCCTCCCATTTGATTCGTACAACTCCAGAGCTATCTATTTTACCAGTAAGACCTACAGGTCTAGATGGAGGAATAGAATCTACCGGCTGTACCAGCATAGGGAAAGATTTCTTTTGTGAACCATACTTCCCAACAGCACTTACCGTAAAATAATTAGAAGGTAACAGTTTATTGTATCTTATAGATCTTGCAGTAGGAGGTATGTCTTTAATTAAAACTTCTTGAGTCTCTCCTAGACCGTTAGATTTATTAAGCGTAAATCCAGAAAGCTCACTGTTTGCTTCCTCTGGAAATTCCCAAGTTAACTTGACAGTGTTTTCGTCAATAAACTCTTTTGTCGTGAGAAAAGGAGTAAAACCTAATGCTGCTCTTCCAGTTCCTCCTGCTTCCTCAGAGTAAGGGCTTAGTTCACCAAAGACAGATATACCCTGTACTCTATATTTATAACCTTTGTTATTTGCAATAGAGTCCATGTAATAAATGCGGCCACTACGTTCATCTGCTGCTTGATTCAATAAAGTGTATGGTCGTTTATTAATTTTTTTAAATGACTCACCTTCTTGCGCTCTTTCAATATTATAACTCGTAAATAGTGATCTATGAATTTTAAAATTCCAGCTTAGAGATGTAGCCGCGTCAGAAAAAGTGCTCACTAAGTCTATCGGTTTTGGTAAAGGTTCAAAATCTTGGTAGCCTTGGAATACCCCTCCGTATGCTATGTTATTAATGCTTTCTGGCACATTAGAAACCACACGATAAATATACTTTTCATTTGATGCTGCGGTATTATCTCTAAAGCCTAAACCTGCCATAACGGCAACTTCAAAATCTTGATCTGCAGTGTAGAGTGCAAATGTGTGACGTTGTTCTAGATCTTCAGATAGCGCTACAATCGCTTCTATCTTATCAGTGCCGCTTACATCAAAACGTTCTCCGTAAATAGCTTGAGCTACAATAGCGGCATTATCATTATTTTGAACAATCGCCTCCCAAGCCTCAAGTGGCTTTGGTGTTATAGGAATAGAAGTGAGTGTTCTGGCTTCTGGATTAGGTAAGGTTTTTCCATCTCTTATAATCGTATATCGTTCTATAATATAACCGTACTGGTTTAATTGCTTCCAAGCAATAGGTTTTGTAGGTGCCCATCGTATCAGAGCTTCCGTTTCTGAAACCCGAGCCAAAACTTCTATACGATTATCACTTTTTACAAGTGTATCAGTTACAGACTGTGCTGTAACGGTAAAGTTTATTAATAAAAAGAATATAAAAAGTTTATGAGTCATTGTTAATTGGGCTTGTTGTACATGTAATCTGTGATACTTGTTACGGTTCCATCGGGAAGTACATACTTAATTTTAGTATTGTAATTACCTTGTTTTATATATGGGAATATGCCGTTTATGATGTAGTCATATTGAGCAATGTGTTGCGCATATTGCGATGAATTATTTAGATATGCATTGGTTATCTTATATTGAATATCAATAAAATCTTCCTTGAAGGTGAGTGGCAATAAATACCTGAAAGGGATGCGCTCTCTTAATAAATAATTATTAGGCTCTGTAGTGGTATAAACTGGATACCACTCTAAAAGATCCATAGCTTTTACTGGAGGCAATCCTAAGTCTGAGACATCTCTATTTACAGTAAAATTACTGATAGGGTAATTCTGGTAAATTAAAGGATAGATTTCATTTTGATAATAAGTATTGTTACTTAAATCTGCTTCTATGCGCATCATAGGAGCATAGTTAGTAAGTTCTGTGCCTTCTACCTCTTCAAGATTAAAACGTTCTGTTTCATTAGACTTTGTGTGTAGTGCATGCACATCTGAGTATATAATCTCAACCATAGGTTGTGTATATGCTTTAGATGCCAGTTTTGCAGCAAATGTGCTATACACACTTGTATGAAAGTCAAAAGAAAGCATCTCTACAGCCTCTGCATTAATTACCGTTTGTCCTAAGGTTACTTCGCGTACCTCTACTTCAGTATCTTCACCTAAGTTTTGCTCTGTAAATGTTTCCGTTAAACTTCCTTGAGTTTCTGAGGATATGGGCTCTGTGACCATAGTTAAGGTGTAATCTAAGTTGTCACTCATGGTAGGCATATTTAAAAACACCTTGTTATCTGAGTTATTATAGCCTATAGTTACATCTTCACTTCCTTGATCTGAAACAAAGTATGCCTTTTGAGTGTAGCCCTCGAGATTTTCAAAAAGATAATCTTGACCTGTTTTTAACTGTACAAACGCTTGTCCATATTCATCCTTATGCACAAACTTTTGATCTATGGTAGGATACATATATGCAATGTTAGAAAGCGGGATGTAGTCTGGAGCTTCACCTGTAGTAAAGCTACGAATCTCTGTTTCTACCGCTTCTTGTCCATTATCAGTAAGTATTCGCCATACACCATTCACGCGTTCTTCAAAGTTTACAGATACCTTTATCTGTAAATCTGTGGTTGGAGGGAGTATATCATCAGGTACAAATGTTAAGAGATCATTATTATCATTCCACTCTGTAGTACCTACAAGAGGAACCCCAGCATTTGTTACTTCAAACTCTTTTAATTTAATACGGTACGTAAAAGTTCCTTGTTCATCCTCTAGCTCAAATATGTGATTAACACGCATATTAAAACCAACTTGTGGAGCTGTAAAAACATCTACATTAGAAGTGTTATCACCAGGTTGAATATCTGCAATAATTTTGAGACCGCCTAAAGGTGCTCCATCTACAAATTCGCATTGCTCCCCAAGTTCAACTTTTAGTCTAAACCTTCCTTTTACAAGACCACCTAGAACACTAAAATGCCCACCAGCATATCCTCTAAACCAAACAGGGTTAGGTAGTTTTGCTTGCATTAATACTGCGAGTCCAGCACTTATTATAGGAATATCTTTTTTAATAAATAAGAGGCGTACTTTAACTCCTAGTTCTCCTTGCAAATATGCATAAGCTTGTCCATTTGCATACCAGCCGTTTAGACCTATTTGACCACTGCCGTTACACTCGGCAGTACCATAATCTTTTACCATGATATCAAAACCAACACCTGCTTGAAGTCTTGCATAAAATATCAAGAAGCTTATATCTCCAGTGTCTAAACTAAAGTCTGTTCCAAAGGCAAAGCCACGGCCATTTCCTAGCGCATTTTCATCCCGCATAGAATCTAGTTCGGCTAGTTGTACCCCCAAGATATCTGCAACAACTGCTGGTGGCGGTGGACTTGCAGGTATGTTATCTCCTAGCATAAAATAACCTCCACTTTCAATAGAGGCACCACCTATACCCACCTTGAGACCTAATCTATCTGTAGGGGTACCCATATGTACATACCAAGTGTCCGGTGCAAAGTGCAAGACTGCCCATCCAGCTCTATTGCCAGATGCACGGCCTCTAAAAAGACCTCCAGCAGCATCGATGTAAAGATCAAAAGTACCGTGTAGTGTACTTGTTGTAAAGTCATACTCTATGGCAGCATATGCATTAAGACCCACTTCTCCAGCTACGTTATCTGGATATACTTGTTTTGACACTTCGACAAGATTGGTTTCTTTAAGCTGATCAAGAACAGCATCAGAAAAACCTGCTTCATTTTGTACTACTTCTGCGAGCGTTCCTTTAAGCTTAGCAGCGGGATTAGGAATATCAAAATCTTGCATGACGTGACCCTCTCCATAAATACTAATACGGTTAAGACCGCCAGAGCTATTGAAAGCAATTTCAAAACCAGCACCACCATTTAAAGCTCTTGAAGTACCTGTAGTAGCAAATAAAATCATAGCCTTAATTCCAAGTCCAGAATCAAGGTCTGGGACATACTCTGATCCAGAAGCTGTAAAGCTAGAGCTAAAGCCAGCTTTCTTCATTCGATAAAAAGCACCTCCACCAAAACCTTTGATGGTGAAGCCCGTTCCTGTCTCAACATTTAATCCATCTGCTAGGGCATCTACATACCAATATCTAAACTCTGTTTTACCAAATATAGCATTTGCAGAAACGGTAACTTTTTCAGAACCCATTCCTTTAAATCTAGCAGTAAGATTTCCTTGGAATCCATCTCCATAAGTAGGGTCGTTATCCATTAATGTGATACTTCCCTCAAACTCTGCGCCTCCTATATCTGCATTTATAGAAATCTCAGAGAATGTAATGTTTTGGTATTTCCATCTAGTGATTCCTTCATCTTCGCCAAAAGTTCCATTAACTGCTAGACGCGTGGAAGCGCCAAAAGCATCCTCCTGCAGATTAAGCATTAAGTCAAATTCTAATTTTGCCGTATTATCTGTGGTAGTAAGTTCTATATCACCTATTGATATTGGAAAGTTAGCGAGTTTAACCTCACCTTCATACCCCAAATAAGCCACACTAAAAATAGGGGAATCTGTTTTTAGGTGCAGACTTTCAAATGTGACTCCTTCAAACTCTACAGTTTTCTTAGCATTAGGATCTGGAGGGGTTTCTGGTACTCCTTCACCTGGTGGGTCACTATTATCTGCATAGATTCCCATGCTTCCATGAAGCATCGCTTCTGGTTTAAACTTATTTTCTGCAA
Source organism: Dokdonia sp. PRO95 (assembly GCF_000355805.1). Classification (NCBI taxonomy): domain Bacteria; kingdom Pseudomonadati; phylum Bacteroidota; class Flavobacteriia; order Flavobacteriales; family Flavobacteriaceae; genus Dokdonia; species Dokdonia sp. PRO95. The sequence goes on along the minus strand of NZ_CM001837.1, from coordinate 259,265 downwards.
CGGTAAAGCGAACGTAAGAATTAGAAGCAATGGTAGCTGTCGCTTTCCATACATTGAATTTAATAGCCGTTGTGGGGCTTGCCGTGAGGGTATATTCATCAGTAGCAGGATTGATTAAACCTTCGTAAGCGAGTGCGGCGCTTGGAGTATTCTCATTACTCGAATTTTCTTGCTGGTTTGCTACATCTTCATCTGTAACTTCTTCTGATATCGGGAGGACAATGGCACCTCTGAACTCTGCTCTTGTAAAATTATTTGCAATAAAGGATGCTTCTATATGATCTACAGAAAATTGCCATTTTGAGGCCGAACCTTCATTTAGTGGTAATATATTATCTGCCGAGAAATCTCCAGAGACACCTTGACCGTCGATTAATAGATTTGATGCGCTAAGTTCGATACGTTCTGTACTTCCCTTACGTTTAAACTGCTCGGGTAGGGAGACGGTTAACGATTGAACGTACACGCCTTTCCATAGTTCTGGGGAATCAGTGTCTAGATAGTCTTGTTCATATTCAGGAGGCCATACTATATTGTCAGCATTTCTAATATCACTAAAATCGAATACAGCTGTATTTACCTCAAAAACGAAGCTTCTTTTTGCACTACCTTCATTTTCTGTTTCTTGAGATTTAAGTGCAAATCGGGGTATAGTGACTTCCCCCATAATATCATTCCAATCTGAGACAACAATTTCAAAATCAGCTCCTACTCTTTTTTTAATAGACGTGCCTTCATAATTAGAATTGTCTACGGTATAATCCGGTTTGAGCGGTACAACAAGATTCCTTGAAAATTGAACCTGTGCATTTATACTAAGTTCTTTGAACCCATCGCAGTCTATAGTAACATACGTTTTGTCAGCAATATCTCCTGTTTCAAGGTTAAAACCACCTTTTATAACAAGTGCCCCATTCCCACCACTAATAGGGATAGGATAATCGCCTAGAAGAGCGAGGTTTGTATCGCCTAATAGTCCTCCATCATTAGATATCTTAATACCTGTAGCCCCAAAAAATAGCTGTTTTTGCGCTCCTTGCCCATCAGACTGAGGTATTGTAATACGAACAAATATTGTAAGTTCCGTATAGGTGGGGTAGAAAGCAGCATCACTTATGCCCACTATGTAAGTAGACCCTGCAATTGTTTTACTCAGACCTATTGGAAATTCAATTGGTTCAAGAGGGTTAACTAAATCTAATAGGGTTTCAATACTAAGTATATCAACAACATTACCAGTCTCATCTAACCGGTTAAATACAGCAATAGCTTTTGCTTTTACTTCTTGTAAATATGTACTGTCATTCTCTGAAATTGGATACAGTTCATTAAAGTAAGAGTTAGAAAACTCAGAGCGATAGGTGTTTTCCATGAGCTCATATTCAACATCTATCTTCTCATCAAGCGCAGCAAATGACCTTGTTTTAAAATTGGCCGGTTGTAACGATTTCTTGGAAATGCGCAACGCTTCTGTATTTGCAGAGATCGTACTTGCTACAGGAGCTGTAGCAAAAGTACGTGTGCGTTTCCCTACCGCAAGAGTGTCTTTGCCCGTTGAAGCAAAGGTCACAGTACACAGTAGGAATGCGAGAAGGGTGAATATGTGGGTTTTGGTTTTCATAAAGCTTGGTTATGATATATGATTTTCTTTAGAATCATAGTAAATGTGTAATGAATAAAAATGATCAAGGATATAAATAATGCCATTTGAGACATCCATTTTTCTAATTGCGGGGAATTTGTCTTTAACAATCTCTATAGTTTTGAGAGATATGATTTTATTATTAATGAAATTATATATCCCATATAGATTGCTGTCTCCTCCCTCAAAAAAGAAAATATTATCGTTAAAGATACCTGCTGTTTTATTCAAAAACACCGTAGTATATGAAGCGTAGTCAATCTCCTTAATTGTGATGAAAGGGCTAGATTGGGACAGGTTAACTAATGAACAAAACTTGCCATTAGGACTTACAATAATTTTTCTGTTTTTATCATATATAGTTTGCTGTCCAAAAGAAGAATAGGGTTCTACATCTTTGTCTTTTCCTTTAGTCGAACTCTGTGGAAAAGAATATAGTAACGCTCCATTTTTTCTTGAAATTCCATATAGTGAACCAGTGTTAATAGCAATCCATATTATATCGTTTTCTTCACAAATTATTTTTACAAATGCCAGAGTTGATGCGTGGTTAAGATTGTTATGAAGGCTTTGTGTCTTATCCAATGAGTAAATCCAGTTTTCAGTACCAGATTTAACGTTTATGGAAATGAGCTTATCTCGTTTCATTTCCTCATCGCTATTTATAAATATGAACTCATTATTGAGATTCTGAGATATAAAGCCTGAGTTTTTATACTTAGTTTTCCAAAGAGTTGATCCAGTGACCTCGTCAATAGCAGAAATTTTGTTGTCATCATCTTCTAAATGATGACCAATTAAAACTCCATCTATATCTACTTGAGGAACAAAGTGCTCATATGATTTGGATATTTTATCTTTAGAAATACAATAATTGAATGTTTTTTGAGGTGTGTAAATCCATACATTGTCAATGTCTTGAAATTTAATAGTAGGTATTATCCTATTATCAAAGATCTCAGTACAATAATTATGGATGTTATTCCAGATTTGCAACCTACGAGACGTCATTTTTCCATGCATAGTGATTAACGAATCACTGTTGACTTTGAAGTCGGAAACATTTTCTATAATTACCATTAGAATATTGTTGTAATTTTATTTGCGATATAATTAATCTGTGAAGTAGTCAAACTAATTGAAGCTTCGCTTAAAGTAATTTCTAATTTGAGTGATTCATTCAAATTATCAATAATATCTATTTCATTATTTTTTAAAAATAACTTTAAGCCATCTTGAGCCTGTGTAACGGATAGTTTTTGACTGCTAAAGACATAATTTAATTGATCAAAATTATCGATACTAGCTAAATAGTTGAGAAACTGATTTTTAGATATTTTACTTGCGTCTTGATAGCTCTTATATTCTAAATATTTTATAGGGCTATTTGTATTAAGTTCCAAATCAAATTTACAATATGTACAAGGTAATTCTGCGCTGTCAAATTGCATATCGACTTTTTTGATATGTGATGGAGGTATATTTCGGGCTTCCATATCCTTTAAAGTGTGCCAAAAGCCATCTTGTACATTTGTATTAGCATTGTTTAAAGGATCTCGAATACTTTTATTGAAACCGGGAATACCTTCATATTTATTTATTTGAGAATTAAGAAGATTTAAATGATCTTTAAAAGCCATTCTATTGTAAAATGAAGTTGAATGAGTTTGCGCAAATTTTGTCAAAATAGTATTCATTTCATTTCCTAAAATATTTTGAGCTTTAGTATTAGATAAAATTGTAGATAAACTTGCTAAAGCTTCAGGTGTAGTTCTCAGGCCCGACCTACCAGCTGAATGTAAAATTCTATATGCGTTAATACCTTCATTATTAGACTTAATTAACGCTTTAAATTCCACTGAACCACTAGTTAATTCTGCTGTTAAATCTGATAGCCAACACTGAGAGTTAGCTCCAAAACTGAAGAGAAGAAAAACAAGTAATAATAATTTAATTTTATTCATAATATTATTAATTACAAGAGAATATTCTATTAGGATATTTATTTGTGAAATTTAACCAAGCTTCAAATAAAATAGATTCATTGCCTGTTTTATTAAGTTGGACTAGTACTGAAGTATCCGCATTTGAAAAGTCATTTAGAAACTTAGCAGCTTGTTCAACATCTGTACTGAGAAGATTATTGTACTTGTTTAGAATGTTAGGATATGTAGTGGTAATTAACTGTATAAAACCATTATTTACTGCTTTGCGACTTTGTAAAACTCTTACTAATTGATTTTTCATCAAATCGATGTTATTTTCTCCAGCAATTAGTTTATCACTAATGTTTTTTAAAGTAAGCTTAATGTAATTTTCAGTAACGTCAGGATAATTAGTAACAAGTTTTGTTATATCTACATCATCCATATTAGCAATTTTAGTAGGCAGTGATTCAATATCATCGACAAGTTGTACGACATCAGCTCCAGAATTAATTTTATTTTTAGATTGAGCAACCAAGTTTTTGAACCCAGATATATTATCTCCTAATGAAACTACTCCAGTAATACCTGATATGGTATTTAATATGCTTCTAACCTCCGCATTAGCCTCATTGTCACTCAAGGCAGTTGATGTAATACTTAAACCGCTACTTCCAATATCTGCTATCAAATATATTTTTTGAAGTTTTGATAATCCACTTACCCCTGCCAAGGTGCCACCACTTCCAATCAATCCTATTACGTCTAACGTGGTATAAATAGCTTGAGATGTAGTTTCATTAGAAGCTGCTTGTGAAGCATAAGCAATTGCTATAGCAGGTACGGGTAGACTAGAATCTTTTAGATTTTCGGTGTAACTTTTAACCAAAGAAAGATTTGACCTATTGACGAAAGTGACCAAGTCAAAAGGTAGAAGATCATCATTGGTAAATGATGTCTGTTGTGTAAACCATCCAGAATCTAATGTTTGTGATAGGGAAATTTTACCAGTATCTAAGAATTCCTTATCGATATCATAATGTAATATTTCATTATTAATTGAAACCCCTGAAATTTCATCAAAAACTGAAGTAGCTTCCGCAGTTTGAACAATAAATATCCCTAAGCTTTTGACGAAGTTTGAGTATTCAAAAATGAATAACCTGTTTTCCATATCCTCTATAGAGCTTGTTAGGCGTGTATCAAAGAACTGTGAATCTTTGTAAATTAACTTTGTACACTCAGATATAAACTTTTCTCTATTATTATTTGTTAGACCAAATAGATAATCATCATCAATTGATCTGAAAAGTTGTTCGTAGAGATAAACGGACGAATTATATATATTAGGGGATTCCATACCAAGTATAATATCCTTAGCTATTAATTCACTACTGTACTGAATTAATTTAATAGCCGCTGCTTCCATATCTCTATTAAGGTCATTATTTTCACTGACATAAGGTTCATTAGCAATTTTGGATAAAATCCTTAATATGGCTAATGAACTCATTGAAGCAATATCGTTTTGACTAGCTAGATTAATTGTTCTTATAATATCTAAAGTTTCTTCACTAGAAACTAAGTCTGGATTAACTTGATTATAATCTAAGATATCATTAGAAATAGTTTCCGTTATTTCAAAAGATCTATCCTTTAAGTATCTATAAAATAATTCCAGCCACTCTCTCCTTGTAGGTTCGCTTGTTGAGTATGGAGAATTAGTATTTTGAGAGCACTCATGCCTGTAGTCTGGATAGGTTGGAGAATTATTTGTATTGTCATATTGGACACATTGACAAAATTCATTGGTAATATCAACCTCAAATGTCCTAGGAATGCCTAATTCCTCAAATGATTTGAATGTTGCACACATTGACCAGTTTTCAAATTGACTTTCGTTATACTGTAAACCTGCATATTCACTCACAAAGGATGGGTATGCTGTTTTGAATTCTAAAAGCTTGTTTCTTATAAGGAGTGTATTATGTGTGTTATTTTCATTGTAGTTTTGATCAAAAAAGTAGGCAATTTCAGCTTCAGAATATGAGTACTGGGATCCTGTTGCAGATACGTTTAAATCCTTTCTGTCAATTACCCAGCTACTGGAATATGGAAAGTCGGTTGGGTTTTGTAATACGCTATTTGTAGTAGAGCTAGTAAAATTCTCTCCAACTTCAAGTTGTATTGCCTTATACCCAATATTGTTTTCATTCTTCTCAATTGCAAATATTAGTGTAGAATTATTATTCTGTTCATTTATTTCTATCCCATAATTGGACTCAATGTAACGTTCATCTCCGCTAAAGTAACCAGCTAGAACAAAGTCTTCTCCAGATGATATTATATTTGCTTGGAATGTTTTATTACCAACCTGAAAAGATTTTAGCGTGCCAGGTACTACTGTCATGAATTCTTTAAATTGTTCTTCACTACTCAAGAAACTAGTTCCATAATATCCATAATATTTAGTGACATTTTTAACACTATCAGGAAGCACAATATATTGCGCAGCAGGAGTCAAAAATGTGTAGGTGTTATCTTCATTTTTACCGAAGTTTAACTTACTAAATAATCCAGATGACACATAATTCTCCCCATCCGAATCACCTTGAAAAAGATATAACTGTAATCCAGCAGCATGAATAGTTTGCCAGTCCATGTGTGGTAATACTGTTCCAGTGATATTCTCTTCATGCATCAAGAAATCATCTGTGCCACTTGCCGTATAATGTTCTAACCCAAAAACACCATGACCTAGCTCATGAGCCATGGTCGTTGTGCTGTTATTAAAGACAAATCCATATTGACGCTTAAGCGGCATAAACCCTTGCGTATTTTTTGATGGGTCTTCATTAACGATAGGTACATTGTTAAAGACAAACATATAGTATTGATCATCTTCAATATCTCGAGCATCTTTATAATAATTTTTAATGGCATTCTCTTCTGGAGAGTAGTTAGAAAAAACACCGCTATCACCTACGTCAAGACTTCCAGTGGTTGGCCCTATGTCCCAAACATTTGCAGGTACCTCAAAATCATCTTTTAAATCAACGTTAAATGAAATACCTGCTTTTTCATAAATCGTATTAAGTTCTGTTTGTATTTGAGAAGCTGTTCCTGTACTTGATCCATTAATGGGAACGACTGTTACATTTACAGTTTTGGGACTCATATGCCATAAATCTGCAGTACCAGCCACATCATAATTTCCAGTAGAGTCTGCTGGTTTTACGGTTGCAAGAATTGCAGTTTTTCCAAATTCAAATTGTTTTGTAAGGGATAACGATACGGTGTTTCCAGACCATGTAGTGTCTATCGCTGTACCTTCTGTAGTTTTAAAAATGAGATCACTTTTAGTTTTTCCATTGGCAAAAGTTACATTCCCCTCTAGAAAGTCTGTAGTATGTCCTGTGATATCAGAAATTGCTTTATAGGGTACATCGTATGTTCCTCCACTTGCTTGAGAGATTGTATTATATTCACTCGCAAGACTAGATGAGGCACCTGCTGGTAGTGGGTCAAAAGCATAAAAGCCAGATTCTGTAAATGTTACTACAACATCTTGAGAGGAAATCGCTGTAACACTTCCACTAGAGCTCACGCCGTTTGTATTCTCAGAAGTAACAACGCCACCTTCTGCTGCAGGACCTAGTTCTACTACTTCTCCATCATTTGTTACGAGCCATTGATTCCCCGTGCTATCAGTGATTACCACCGGTGTACCTACTACAATAGGGACAGAATTACCTTCATTATCAATTAATGTAATAGCCCCATCTGCAGAGACTTGTACATCACTGATAACCATATCTGAGGCATCAAATTGAATGACATCACCATTGTTACCAAAAACATCATCAAATACACCATCTGTATTTAAGACATTACCCCAATCCGGATCATAGGTAGTAACTACTGCTCCAGAAATAAGCTCTTTATCGGTGTTGAGTTCAATGTTTTCAAACTCTGCAGCGATAGTGATAAATCCTAGCCATGGTATGGTAACGTATCCTTTTCCTTTAAAAGGAGAGGTGCTATTTTCTACTTCTAGTACGCGTACTTTAAACTTACCAGCAGTAAAGTTATCATATAAGAAAAGCTCCGTAAGGCGCTCTTGATTTTCAAGAAGAATAGGCTCAGGCTCAATCGCACAACCTTGATAGCTCGAAGCTTCATCAGAAAGTGTTGTAAACTCTTGAATAAAAGTCTCTCCATAACTGCCAAACATACAGTTACCTTGTATCTTATATTCATAGGTAGTCTCAGGTTCAAGATTGTCAATTTCGATATAATCTTGAGGAGTAGTTAAGTCATACCATTCTGATTCTGCATCTTTCTCGCGATACTTTACCGTATAATCAAGATGGTCAAAGTTACCTTGCCAGGTAAGCTCCGCGCTGCGATTAGTAAGCTCCTCTACATCCGGAAATAGCGGCTCATCACACTGTGTCTGGTAGTCAAAGTAAAAGATCTCACTAAAGCCATTATTTGTAAATACACCTATCTCTTCGGCTCCTGCGGCTGCAAAGGCACGCACGCGCCATCCATAACGTTTGCCAGGTATTAATGAGGGTTGTAATCCATCATAAATGAAGGTAGTTTGTGTAGTAGTGGTTTGAAAAATGGGAGGAGAAGATAAAAATGCCGCTTGAGGGTCTATGTTAAGATCCCATATTTCAGAAACTATAAGTTCGTACTGTACGTTTGAAACATTGATGTGTCTAGGTGTCCACTGGAAAACAATATTAAGAGGGTTCATCTCTTGTATTCCCACTGCGTTTAATGGAAGGTTAAGTAGGGGAGGATCATTATCAAAAAGCACAAAATTAGTACAAGTCTTTGCCGAGACTACATTACCAGTAAATAAGTCATAAACTTCAAAACAGAAGCTATAAGATCCTTCTGGTAAGGAATTACCATATACTCCTGGAGAGATACCTTGTAAATTCTGAAGGTCAAAATAAGGAGCTAGTTGTGCCGTGCCTAAGGTAGTTGCGACACCACCTTCTAGAAATATTGGAGTGGCTCCTACAACCACATCATTACTCTGTGCATTAATACCTTGTCCTTCTATAAAAAGCTTGAGGCGTACCTCGCGGTTAAGCTCTGTAAGGTCATTGAGAATAAGTTGCACACGCACCTTATCATTAACAGATGATGCATTTGCATAGTCAGATAATACTACAGGCCTAGGTGGTATGGTCTGTGGAATTACTTGTACAGGAAATTGCTGTGCTATCACTACCTGTATAGCAAAAAGCAAAAAGAATAACTGTAGGAGATATTGCTTCATTGTATCTGTATTAGTTTTTAATTTTAGATAAGTATTTTATCGTGTACTCATCTTTATCAGCAAACTTGGTTGCTAGGTTTTTATAGTATAAAATAAGGTCTACGGTGAGTGCCTTGCTTAAGGAAGTTGGGTTTTTTGCAATGTTTCCATAAGCCTCATACACTTTGGCAGCGAGCTCTTTTCTAAACTGTTTAAGCTGTTTATCGTCCTTTAAGTCACGCATAGATCTAATTTTGGCAATGCGTTCTAGCATATACCTGTGATTTATGAGTTTTTCTCGTTTGATTTCAAAAGCATCATAATATATCTTATAGTCCTTGTAGCTTATACTCGTTTTATCCGGAACATCTGCAAGTGGGATTCCTTTGTATTGATGTGCTTGCACTTTTGCACCTGCAATAGCAAATTCCTTTTCGATAGTATCATCAAGGTACATGGCATCTGGCGTTAATCTTCTTACGGCGATAAGAATTGCTTGGTCATACGCTTTCGCGAAAGCGTTATAATCATCCACCTCCGTGAGATATTCAATAGCAGCATCTCTAAGATCCTTCTCCTTTGCTGTCTTTAGATCTAGCATCGTAAGCTTTGCACCATCTACCTTTTCCTTTACCACAGGTGGTATGAATGAGAAAGCATCTCGATCTTTTGCGTCAGATATCTGGGTGTCAAGTTCATTTGCGTTTCCTTGATAGATTGTCCCGTCAGACCTAAATTGTATCTCTGTAAGTCCAGAGGAAGACTCGCGAGGATCTCGCTCTCCAAATCTTAAAGCAGGGAGTTTACCTACGGTAAAAGAATAGTTATAGCCTAGTGTTGCTGTAAAGTCATTTACAAGGTTATTAGTAGCAGCCGTTGCATTATTTCTAAAAAGAGATAATAGGCTTAAGTTAAATTGGTGTTTTTTAAAGAGCTGGTAACCAGCATTTGCTCTAAAGTTGAGTATGGTGTTTTGTAATTCCCCATCTGCACTACTTCTATTATAAGAAGCAGCAAAGGAGCTTCGTAGTTTTTTATCAAAAAAGAGTTTTGATATTGCTACAGTAGGTCCTAGGGTATTATTGCTAGATTCTAATGTTTTATTAAATGAGGCATTAACGCCTGCGGTCACACTAAGGTCAATGGGTACAAAATTAATAGAGTAATTTCCACCCGTATTATAAAACGTAGTAGCTCCTACAGTGGTCTGGGTTCCAGATAAAAATTGCTCTTGCAAATCTTCTGTATCCTGCATGGATAGATTTATGCTCGCATTTTGAACACGCTCTTTAGATTTTGCAATCGCATAGGTTAGATTTAAGGTCGCATTGCGAGATAACTGCCTAAAGTTTAAGGTGTCTATGTTGTCAAAGGGCGTAACTGCATTGATATAATCAAACTGATCTCTAATGTTTGTTACACTCTGAAAGTTAGAATAAGAGGCGTTTATGTTAAGTTTTTCTGTGGCGAGCGCACTAATATTTACCGCTGCTACGACACGTTGTAACTCAGATGTTTTTGCTTTATCCAGATTATCTCGCTGGAGTCCGGCATTTACAGAAATATTTATAGCGCTATCAAAAATAGATTGAGAAGCATTTACAGCGATATTCTCAAGATCATTATTAAAAAAATAAGCTCCTAGAGTTTGATACCCTGGGTCTATACGTTCATAAGTAGCACCTACACTACCATTACCCACGCTAGTAGAGAGTTGTGCGTTAAAGGCATTATAGTATCTGGTAGTAGCATTCCCTTTATAAAGGAGCCCCACTGGACCGCCATTTTCTGGAGAACCTGAAGCTCTTGTGTCGTCTGTAATTCCAGATGTTGCATACTCTACATTAAGAACAGCAGATCCAAAAAGTTTTACTTTACCATCCACACTAATCACCAGGTTATCTTGTGGACTCACATCAGTTTCTACAGGAAAGGGGTTTTCTATAGAGTTTTCTTCATCTTTTGCAGCAAAGAAGGTGAGGCCTAACGAGAATTTTTCAAAATCATAAGCAGATTTTAATCCGTACCCTATACGTTTATAGGCAGGTACTGCTTGAGGATCTTCTGGGTCATATTCATTTGCTCGTATTAAACGCCCGTACATAGCGCTCAGTTTGAGCTTTGCTGTAGGCGTTGCGTCAAAACCTAAACCAGTAAATTGGTGACCGCTTAAAGTATAGGGAGAGAACGTCATCGATACATCTCCTATATGCGCTGTAAGCCATTTATAAGATGGGTTTAAACTAAGCCTATTGAACTTAAATGGCTGACTGTAATTAAAATCTTGGTTAGAATACGCAAACGATATAGGAACATTATAAATACCGCTTATGTTTAGGTTAAGGTTACCATTTAATACGTAAGTAAAAGGGTCTCGCTGTCCGTCACCGTTGTAGTACACTGAGTTTGCAGAAACGCCACCACCCAACGTAAAGAGTTTGGCTTTGCCTATTTGAGTTAAATCTTGAGCATTTGCAAAAAAAGCGCATAGCAAAAGAAGGTGAGGGAGTAATTTCTTCAAGCGATAATAGAAAGATGGTTAGTTTGTTAGGGCTAAAATATATAAATAAATGTTAATCAAAAGTTGAGCTTTGTATTTTGACGGTAATATTGGAGGTTATATCGACTCTGATATTTTGTACTTGTAATAATTAATGCGGGACAGTCATATTTTACTGTACTTAACACGGATTAAGAAAATTTATAAAAATTTTATTTCTATTGAAATTTTTCTATTTGATTAGTGATATATGATGTTGTAGGGCAGTTGTTTATAATAATTCGGTACTAGCTAGCTTACGTAAATTGCAAGAATCTGAATTTCCTTTTGTGTTTTTTAGATTTTATAAACATTCCTTTAAAAAGAACAGATACAAACACCATACACCAATTTAAACCCAGAAATTTGATATCTTGTAGTACTTATCTATTATAGTATGTACACCTTACATATATCTCAGCTCTATTATGAAATATTTACTTCCTTTTGTCTTAGTATATCTATTACTTCTTTCTTGTGAGGAGCCAAAGCCACTTAGCTCTGTAGACCCAGTGAACTGGGAGAAGCGAACAGTGAAAGGGGCTATAAATGATTCGCTTGAGTCGGGGAGTACCTTTTTATCTATTTACTCTCAAATTTACCTACGCACAGAAAATGATCAAGCAGACTTAACGGCGACCATAAGTTTGCATAATCCTAATCGAGAAGCGCAGGTGTATGTGGACAAGGCAGTGTACTATAACACCTACGGCAAGCCAATACGTGTGTATTTTGACAAAACCATTTTTATCAACCCTATGGAGACCGTTCAGATTGTTATAGACGGCGTGGATAAAGAAGGAGGCACGGGTGCAAATTTCATCTTTGACTGGAAAATACAGCCTGATACTAATGAACCTATCATTGAAGCGATTATGATAAGTACCTACGGCCAGCAAGGAATTTCTTTTGTGACTACAGGTAAAAAACTGTTGCGCTCATAACCACATCATATTCTTTTTAACTAAGCAATTAGATAATCTTCGTGTAGTAGTACAGGTAAATATGAAATCTAGCTTATATGCTGAGAGTCACAACGACAACAGTGATTTAATATTCGCTCAGTTTGTCTTCATTTTTGTGGGAATTCAATAAATAATTGTGTAAATAATTGTGAGTATCGTAATTATCTATATATTTGAGATTGTAAATTGGTCAACCAGTTTGGATAACCAATTTGTTTAAAGCTCAATTTTAAAATTATTACACTCTTAAATAGCAATGTGGCGAGTGATTGATTTTAGACAATTATAACGTAAGTGTATTGCTTTTTTTGCTTTCGCGAAAGCGTACTCTTAGTACTCACAACATATTTATGACTCGATATCTTCTTCTCTTTTGTAGCCTTATCATCTTTGCATCATGCAAGGAGCCTATTACTTTAGTGTCACAGACAGTCACTACCCCAGAGGAATTAAAAGAAGCAATTAAAGATGCAAAGCCAGGAGATGTAATCAGTCTTAAAGATGGCGTGTGGAAAGATTTAGCTATAAAATTTTACGGAGAAGGAACGGAGGCAAATCCTATTACTCTTAAGGCAGAAAATGCTGGAAAAGTTATTTTAGAAGGCAACTCTTCACTTAAACTAGGAGGGAAGCACCTTGTAGTAGAAGGACTTTATTTTAAAAATGGTTATACCACAGAAAATGCCATTATACGTTTTAAAATAGATGATGAGAGGATAGCATATCACTCGCGTGTAACAGATTGTGTGATAGAAGATTTTACAAATCCAGATCGTGATAGTAAAAACCACTGGATAGAATTATGGGGGCAACATAATACTTTTGATCATAATTATATTACTGGTAAAACAAACCAAGGGCCTACGCTTCGCGTGTTTTTAAAGGGTAATGAAAATGTAAATACCTATCACCAGATTAAGGATAACCATTTCGGACCACGTCCTAGAAAAGGTGGGCCTCGTGCAGAGACTATGCAGCTAGGAGACAGCTATACGTCTATGACACCGGGTTATGTAAATGTAGAACACAATTATTTTGAAAAGTGTAATGGAGAAGTAGAGATTATCTCAAGTAAGTCTAATTATAATACCTTTAAAAATAATGTCTTTTTTGAGTCAGAAGGTTCGCTAGTGCTTCGTCACGGTAATTATGCGACCATAGATGGTAATGTATTTATAGGTAATGATGCATCTGAGTTTATAGGAGGGATACGAGTAATTAATACGGGTCATTTTATTGTAAATAATTACTTCTATAACTTAAAAGGAAATGAATTTCGTGCTCCTCTGGCAGTAATGAATGGTATTCCTAAGTCACCACTCAATCGTTATAATCAGGTTACAGATGTGGTAGTCGCTCACAATTCATTTATAAACACAAAGACGCCTTGGCATTTTGGAGTAGGAGCAAACCTAAGTCAGGCAGAAGTCCTTCCGGCTTCAGAAATACGCTCTGCCCGCGCAGAACGTATGATTGTTGCAAATAACTTAGTGTACGGAGATATTGAAACTACAGAAATCATCAAAAATTACGATAGCATCACTGGGGTTACTTTTAAAAATAACATTCTTAACGTAGAAAATAAAAGTGCTTATCAAACAGATGGTTTGTTAACCAAAGAAGTGACATTATCATCACCTACAGAAATCTTTCAGTCGCCAGAATCACTGGAGACAGAGATGTACAACGGCTTTGGTTTTGATAAGATTAATGAAGATATTTTTGGAAACAAAAGGGCGTCGGGCAATAGTGTAGGTGCCATCTCAGGAGCCACTACAGGTGCATCGGCCTTGCTTGACGTAACTAATTACGGGACCTCATGGTTCAACCCACATCCAGAAAAACAAGCAGGAAAAACGGTAAAAGTGTCAACTACAGCAGAGCTTACAGAGGCTGTTGCGACAAGTAATGATGGAGATACTATCGAGCTTAGTGCTGGTAATTATGAGATTAATGAAAAGTACGCTTTCGCGAAAGCGGTAACTCTTCAATCTGCATCTTCAGAAAAACCGGTACTTACATTTAGTAATACTGCCAAAGGTTTTGAGCTACAACCAAGAGCAAAACTCAAACTCAAAAACATTTCACTTAAAGGAACGTCAACCACAGATGCTTTTGCAACGCTTGACAAAAACATGGGGCAGTCTTATGAATTATGGCTTGATAATGTAGAAATAAATGGATTCAAAAGTGTGCTAGAAACGAGTAAAGCATCTTTTGCAGATACCATCATGATTAAAAATAGTGTGATTAAAAACACACAAAGTGGTATCCAACTTAATAAAGAGGTAAATGATAAAGGTGATTATAATGCAGCTTTTGTATTTATAGAAGATTCTCAGTTTGAAAATGTAGCCAGTGATGTGTTAGATTACTATCGAGGTGGTTATGATGAGTCTACCATAGGTGGAAGCCTTGTAGTTACGGGAAATACGTTTACAAAATGTGGTGCTAGTGATAGCGCTAATATCTTACTACAAACAAGAGGTATTGTAAATGTTACCCTAGCAAATAACACATTTACAAATAATCGTGTGAAGTATGTCGCGGTTCTTTGGGGAGAAAAAGGTCAAGAGCCAGTAGACAATACAGTGTCTAACTCTGGTGAAATAAAAGTAGTTCAAAATCTGAAACTTAAACTGGTTTACTAATGTATAAGCCACAACAGTTCCCTTTATTGAAGTGGTGTTTTTGTTTATTTTCACTTACGCTTTGTTCTCAGAAATTACCATCAGATAAGGTGGTAGCTGTAGAAGACCTTGCTGTTTATCTAAAAAAAGAGGTGAAAGATGAGCTTGGTGATGACACAGTAGAGAAGCTTGCTGCTCATTTTAGAACTGTTTTTCAAGAACGTTACTTTTACGACTGGACAGAGAATGATACTCGTTTTGAGGAGTATAAATCCTTGTATCCTGCGATGGAAGTTTCTCATACTGCTCGTGCTCAAGATCACTTAGATAAATTTGATGCCAGTACGCACTGGAAGTTACCTTTTAATTATAAAAATGATACTCCTATCAATGCATACGGTCTCAGGCACCTAGCGAGACAGCATAAAATGGTGGATATTTCCTTTCTTTATCGCTACAAGGATAAAGATGCACAATACATTGATTACTTCACAGGACAGCTGCAGTCACTCAATGACGCTTTAATCGCAGGTGAATATGAAACCATTCCCGATGGAAACGGAGTTTACGAAGCCTTTAGGTCTGGTTACAGAGTTCTCAATTGGCTACAAATTCATAATGGATTTCTTGGAGAGAAAGCATATTCAGATGAGGAGCAGCTTACCACCATCGCCACCTTATTACAACACGCTTCACACCTATATGAGAATAATGCCGAGTTTAAATCTGGTAATCATCAAACGAGAGGGTTGAGTGCGCTGGCTATGCTTGCTATTATATTCAATGATTTTCAAGATGCAGATTTATGGTATGAAAGAGCGATGAGTATTCTCGAGAAGCACTTGCAGCGCGAGATTAATGAGGATGGTTTCCAGTTTGAACGTACCATTCACTATCATCAAAGCGATATTGACAACTACTTTTATATCTATCAACTTGCTCAAAAAAGTAATAAGAAAGTAAGCCCCATCTGGGAAGAACGTTTAAAATCTCTTTTTACTACACTTACTAAAATCGCATTTCCAGACGCATCTGCGCCAGTATTATCTGATGATACAGATGCACCTTGGGCAGAGAAAAACGATATTTCTGGAACACTTACTTTGGGGTATCTTTTATTTGATGATCCTGAGATGGGATACTTTGCAAAGAGCACGGTAAAACCTAAGTATTTATGGAATTTAAGTAAGGAACAACTAGGTGCCTTAAAAGATATTAAAGCTACCACACCTCAAGTAGGCTCTTATGCTTTTGAAAATACGGGATACTATATCATGAGAGAAGGCTGGGATGACCAAGATAATATGCTTGTCATAGCTGCCGGACTTGATGCAGATAAGCCTGACCATCAGCATGGAGATATGCTGGGTATTCAAGCAATGGCAAATGGAATGGTAGTATTGCCTAACTACCAAGTACGTTACTCTCTAGAAGATCTTGAGCTATTTAAAAATAGTATGGTAAAAAATGTGGCGCTTGTAGATGACGAGCTGCAAGGCAAGCAATACACTTCAAATAAAGGAGGAAGCGGTTTTGGGAAATTTAAAGAACTTCCTACGCCAAAGGTCTTAGGGTGGAGCGCAAATGCTACAGCAGATGTGTTTGTAGGCTCGCACAACGGATTTGAAAATGTAGGTGTCAGCTATACTAGACAAGTAATAAATGTTGAGAATGAATTCTGGATTGTTAAAGATAATTTTCAATCAGAGGCTCCACATACTTACAAGCAAGTCTGGCAGGGTCATTATAGTAGTGAGCATAGCCCAGCGTTACTTAGAGCTACTTTTGATAATGGAAGCGGCTTAGATATTTTACAACTACAAGCCGTAGATACTGTAGTTACAGACGGTAAACGTGGTAAAGAGTGGTCTGTTGTGCAAAAAGCAGCTGCAGATAACTTCAGTTTTGTGACGGTGCTTTATCCATTTGACACTTACGATAAGAGGATACATGAAGATAGCATGGGTAACAAATTTGCCGATTGGTCAATTATTACTACTAGCGATACTCAAAACAATAGTATCACCTTATCTAAGGATGATACTAACATATCATTTGCTACTTCACAATTAACAATAGGTGATGTGATTATTGATTTTTCACAAGAGGCCGATGTGATGACGCAAGTAGAAAACGACCGTTTATACATTACACTGTTAAGTGATAAGCCTACCACAATTACGATTACCCAAGGAAAACAAAACATATCTCAGCCGCTAGCTCCCGCAGCTAGGCTTGAATATAAAATTAAGTAAGATTTTATGAAATTAATTAGCAGAAATACGGCTCTTATAGTTGGTATCACACTTTCGACCTTACTGGTTTCTTGTGATGAGCAGGCAGCTAGTAAAGACACATCGGTTGCTACTATGAGTAGTGCAAACCCAAATGTAGTACTTACCGCAACTGTGGTTGATGATATTAGAGCTAAGTTGGGAAGTGTTCCGTTGTTTGATAATTCGCTAGCTGTAGCAAAACAAGAAGTAGATGCAGCTATGGAAAAAGGGATACAAGTGCCTATCCCAAAAGATATGGCTGGAGGTTATACCCACACACAGCATAAATTAAATTATACCATACTTCATAAGGCAGGAGTGATTTTTCAGCTCACGGGAGAAGAGAAATATGCACAGTATACGAGAGATGTATTAATGAAATATGCAGAGATGTATCCTTCATTACCACGTCATCCACAAGAGCGATCATATTCTCGTGGGAAGATATTCTGGCAATGCCTCAATGATGCAAACTGGCTAGTGCATATGAGCCAAGCTTATGACGCCATACGTAGTTGGATACCAGAAGAAGATCGTGAGACACTTGATACAGAGCTATTTCGTCCTTTTGCAGATTTTCTGTCTGTAGAAACACCACAATTTTTTAACCGTATACATAATCACAGCACTTGGGGAACTGTTGCTGTAGGTATGATAGGTTTAGTGATGGATGATGATGAGCTTGTAGATCGAGCATTGTACGGCATTAAAAACGATAGTATTTCGGCAACCGCGATGGATAATGATGGAGGCCTCATAAAGGCTGAAGGTCAAAAAACAGGTTTTCTTGCAAATCTAGACGAACCTTTTTCACCAGATGGCTATTATACAGAAGGACCGTATTATCAGCGATATGCGATGTATCCTTTTTTAGCTTTCGCGAAAGCGTTAGAAACCAAAAAACCAACCCTTAAAATATTTGAATACAACGGCGGAGTTTTAATAAAAGCAGTAGATGCATTACTTAACCTCACCGATGAAGATGGTGAATTTTTCCCTCTTAATGATGGTCAAAAAGGAATGTCTTACAACACTTCTTCCTTAGTATCTGCAGTGGATATTGCTTATTACTATGGAAATCAAGATGCACGTTTACTATCGGTAGCGCAGCAGCAAGGACAAGTAGAGCTTGATATTACCGGTCTTGCAGTAGCACAGGCAATTGAGGCGGGTAAAGCAATCCCATTCACAAAGGAGTCTGTTTTACTACATGACGGTCCAAAAGGCAATCAAGGTGGTGTTGCCATTTTAAGAGCAAACCATGAGTCTGGCACTACCGCCCTCGTAATGAAGAACGCGAGTCACGGGCTTAGTCATGGGCATTTTGATAAACTCTCTTATTCTCTTTACGAGGATGGGGAGGAGATATTACAAGATTATGGTCTAGCGCGTTTTGTAAATGTCGAACAAAAGAATGGTGGCGGTTATCTAAAAGAAAATACGACATGGGCAAAACAGACCATTGCTCATAATACCGTAGTGATTGATGAGACATCACATTTTAAAGGTAGTTTCAAGGAAAGCTCAAAGCATCATCCTGAGATTATCATTTTTGATACAAATGATAAAAACCTACAAGTAGTAAGCGCTACAGAAAATAACGCGTATCCTGGAACGAAGATTACACGTACTATGATGATGTTAACACCAGAAGGTAGTAGCAAGCCATACATCATAGATATTAACCTAATAAAGAGTGACCAAGCGCATCAAATAGACTTGCCATTTTACTATCATGGGCAGGTGATTTATACTGGTTTTGATGTAGAAGCACCGGGAGAATTACGACCGCTAGGAACTGGAAATGGCTATCAACATATATGGAAGGAAGCTACTGGTACTCCTAAGGAAGCCAGTAGCCAGTTTACATGGCTTAACAACAACAAGTTTTATAGCGTCACCACACTTTCAGATAGTAAGGATACTTTTATTCTTGGACGTGTAGGAGCAAATGACCCATCGTTTAACCTACGTAGAGATCCTATGTTTATACATCGTAAAACGGGAGTGAAAAATGCAGTGTACGCTCAAGTACTAGAGTCTCATGGTACATATAATGCGGTTACAGAAAAAGCGCAAGATGCATATGCATCTGTGGCATCTATAACTCAAGAACAAGCACCAGAAGGATATGTGGCTATAAAAATCACTATGCAATCTGGAGAGGAGCAACTTGTGGTGTTAGTAGATAACGCTTTCGCGAAAGCGCAACACTCCATTACTATATCAAATCAAACATACACCTGGAAGGGTAGTTATACATTAAAACAAATTAAAAACTAAGAATATGAAATCATTTGGAGCAAGTAAAGAATTTATAGAAGGAAACGACATTGAGTGGGAAGTTGTAGGTGAAGGAGTAAAACGTAAAATAATGGGCTATGATGACAAAATCATGCTTGTGAAAGTACACTTTGAGAAGGGCGGAATAGGACCTATGCATGAGCATTATCACTCACAAGTAACATATGTAGAAAGTGGGTCTTTTGATGTGACTATTAACGGTAAGACAAAAACATTAAAAGGAGGTGATTCTTTTTACATACCACCACATGAATTACATGGAGCAATTTGTACTGAGGCAGGGGTGTTAATTGACGTATTCTCGCCAATAAGAGAAGATTTTATGGAATAGTTAATATTTTAACACTATAATTTTTGTATTAACAGAATATTATACTCATATTTGGTAAACCAATTTGGTTGACCAGTTTGGTAAACCAAAAAAAGGACAGCTTCGACACCGTCCTCTTTATTATTACTTCTGGTACGAAGTATAAATAAGCTCAGCAAGCTTATCTATTGTAAATGTATGAAATAGCATACAGAATAGAGAGCAGTTAATAGGTTTCTGAGGATTATTTAATAAAACAAATTAATTTAATCTAAATCATTAATTATGAATGTAAAAACTAAGTTTTCCTTAGTCCTTTTTCTTTTGTGTGGTGTCTTGCTCTTTGGGCAGGAGAGTTACATTATAAAGGGAACTGTTGTATCTGACGAAGGAAATGCTCCTATTCCTGGAGTAAATGTCGCGATTCGCGGCACGCAAACAGGCGCTTCAACTGATTTTGACGGTAACTACCAGATTTCTGTAACATCAGGAGATATTTTGCAATTCTCTTATGTAGGTTTTACTACTCAAACGATTGCGGTGACAGGTCAAGCTGTTGCAAATGTTACCTTAATTACAGATTCGAATGCTCTTGATGAAGTAGTTGTAATTGGATACGGAACTCAAAAGAAATCATCAATTACTGGTGCGGTAGCAAAAGTAGAAGGTGGTGATATAGCTGCAATTCAAGCAAGTCGAGTAGATGAGGCTCTAGCGGGTAAATTATCTGGAGTTTTAATTCAAAACCAAGACGGTGCTCCTGGTGCAGACCCAAAGATTCAAATAAGAGCAGCATCTTCTATTAATGGTAATTCAAGTCCGCTTATTGTTGTGGATGGTTATCCTATTTCTGGAAGTTTGGCAACTGTGAATCCCAATGACATAGAAAGCTTAGAGGTCCTTAAAGATGCAGCATCTGCTGCGATTTATGGTTCTAGAGGAGCAAATGGGGTAATTCTAGTTACTACTAAAAAAGGAAAAGAAGGAAAGGCTAAGTTTAGCTATAATACGTATGCAAGTACATCAAGCAGATATCTTAGAGATAATATTAAATCTACTGCTGCAGAGTGGGCGACTACACTAGAAAACGGAATAGCAAATGGAACTTATGACGTTTCTGAAGTAGATCCTGAATTGTTGGATTACCGTTTAAACGCTTATAAAAACTCACCAGATGTAGTTGGTATTGAAGACTGGCTCTTTCAAAATGGATATACTACAAGTCATGATTTTAGTGTAAGTGGTGGTAGTGAAGATGTAAACTATTTTGCTTCATTAGGTTATCAGAAAACAGAAGGTATTGTTCGAACTCAAGGTTTTGAGCGACTTAATGCAAGGATGAATGTTGATGCAAAACTTGGCGATAAGTTTAAAACAGGTTTAAGTTTTAATGGATTTACATCAGATAGAGATATTGTAGGTCATGATATGAGAGATTTATTGAGAGCTTATAGTATTCATCCTATTAATCACACAGAAGCTTCAATCGCATTTGTGCAACAGCTTGATCAGCAAGCTCAAGGATTAGGACTTGCTAGTTTCGATTCTGGATACAGAGGAGGTGATTCTCCTTTTAATAATAGTATCTATACTTTAGAGGTAGGTGATACTGCACAAGACTGGCATTATGGGCGATCTGGCAATGGTATAGGAGGAACCGGAGATGCTGGTCCAGCAACAAAACTGAACAATACAGACAGATATCAAAAAACATTTTTTGCAAATGTCACTTCTTATTTTCAATATAGTATTCTTGATGGTTTAAATATTAAAACAGTCTTAGGGGCAGATATTAGAGATACAGAAGATTACTTCTGGAGAGGTCTTGAATTTGATTCAAGAGGACGAACTAATCAAACAGCTTTAGATAAAACTGATGTTAAGAGAATCTCTACACTTAGTGAAACAACTTTAAATTACAGTAAATTGATAGGTAAGCATGATATCTCGGCAGTTGCTGGTATTGAATTTCAAAATCTGTATACTAAGGGTGTTGCTTTGAGAGGATCTAATGTTCCTTTTGGAGATATAATTAACTACAATCTCTTAGATCCTGCAGATATTGCAGTTACAGAGAGAGATGAAACTATTGTAAGAAGAAGTGTTTTTGGGCGTGTAAATTATGCGTTTGATAATCGTTATTTATTATCTGCATCCGTTAGAAGAGATGGTGATTCTAGATTTGGAGGAAATAACAAGTACGAAACTTTCCCAGCACTTTCAGTAGGATGGAATGTTCATAATGAAGGATTTTATAACTCTGAAGCTGTGAGCTCACTAAAGGTGAGATTCAGTACAGGTTCTTTAGGAACAACTTCAGATTTAGGAGCTTATAATTCATTAAGTCTTCTTAACCCTCAAGCAACAGTTTTAGGGAATGGGTTTTTAATCCCTGCAGATGTTGCAAATGAAGACCTTACATGGCAAACTAATACAGAAACTAATTATGGTATTGATTTAGGATTTATTAAAAACCGAATTAGATTAAGCGCAGATTACTATACATCGGATATTGAAAATATCTTAATTAATCAGAGTGTGTCAGAAGTTTTAGGAACAACTTCAATAAGACTCAACTCTGGAGACGTGAGAAGCTCTGGGTTAGAATTAGAACTTACGGCAGCAGTGCTTAGGAAGGAAGACTTTACTATAAATGTAGGTGCAAACCTCTCTACAGTAAACACAGAAATCACAGACTTAGGTGGTCTAGACGAATTACCACAAACTATTTATGGTCAAAGTGGAAGGGGTCCAGTATTTAGAAACTATGTAGGTGGTGAGATTGGAGAAATGTGGGGATTAGAAACTAATGGACGCGTTGAAGATGTCCATATTGAAGATCCTTCGCGTGCTATAGATATTAATAGTTCTGAATATTATGTAGTAGACCAAAATGGTGATGGGATAATAGATCGGACTAAAACTGTTGAAGAAGGTGGAGACTTAGTGAAAATTGGACAAAATACACCAGATTTCTATTGGGGCTTTAATGCTCAAGTTGCTTACAAAGCATTTGATATGTCACTCCAATTCCAAGGAGCTCAAGGAGGTGATGTGTTTAATATAGATCCTATTTACTATAATTCTGAATTTGGTGGAAGATTAAGAGATAGCTTTGACGCAAATGGTGACGGTATTGCTGATGCAAATGGACAATTTTATACACAGTCAAGAAATCAATTAGATGCACAAGTGCAAGATGCATCATACGTAGCCTTAAGAAATCTTACAATTGGGTATACGATAGATTCAGAAACTATACGTAGAGTAGGTGTAAGTTCTGCAAGAGTGTATGCGGCAGCAACAAACCTTTTATACTTATGGGGAGATGATTATACTTCTTTCAATCCAGAAGGTGTTGAAACTTCAAATGGAGGTTATTTAGGACCTACTACTTATGGAGTACAGGTAGGAGCAAGCCCGATAGCGAGAAGTTTTACGCTAGGTTTAAATGTTAATTTTTAAAGAAGGAAAAAATGAAAACAGTATATAAATATTTATTAGGATCGCTGCTGTTAATAACAGCATGTGATAGTGACTTAGATCAAGTTCCGCCAAATATTGCTAGTACAGACTCTTTAACAAATTTTGATGGGGTTCTTAATGCAGCATACTTTTATCAGCACGGGTCTGTAACTCCTATGGCTGTCATGGGAGATTTCAGAGCAGATAATGCATTAATGGATGAGGAGCCTTTCCCGGCTTTTGACAGGTATAATGCTGAATTAACTGTAATGGAAGATCAGTTTTTTGGACCATTTTATACAGCGATGTATAAGTCAATCTTAAGTGCAAATAACGTAATCGATAATTCACTAGATGAGACTCAAGTGGGTGAAGCTAAGTTTTTGAGAGCACTATCTTATTTTAAATTAGTAAGAGTCTTTGGAGATGTGCCAGTAAATTTATCACCTACGCCTAGTACTACTGATACCTCAATACTAGTAAGGCAACCACTCGAAGATGTGTACAACAATATCATAGTTCCAGACTTAATGGATGCTATTGCCGCTTTAGATACGGAAATAGTGGGAGGGCGAGCGTCTAGATATGCAGCACAAAGTTTATTGGGTAAAGTTTACATGACAAGAGGAGATTTTGGAAATGCTGAGACACAATTAGCAGCCGTTGTAAATGGAGCTGCAGCTGCTGGAATTCAATTGCAAGCTGATTATGCAGATATATTTGGAGTAGATAACGATTTGAATTCTGAAGTTATTTTTGCTACGCAAATTTCAAGCTCGATATCTGATGAGTATGGATTTTCAGAATTTTGGTCTTGGTATGGAGGTTTAGATACTAAAGCATTAATGCCATTAGATTCAGATTTAATTGCAGCATATGATGCTAGTGAAGCAGGAGGTGATACAGATTTGAGAAGAGCTGTAAATATAGATGAAACACTTCTCTCTTCACCAAAATATCCTCAAACAGGAGGGCCTGATCATGATTGGATCGAGATAAGACTTGCAGATGTACAATTATTATATGCCGAGACATTAAATGAAAACGGAGCTACACCAGCGGTCTCTCTTGCAGAGCTTGATGATATCAGAACAAGAGCTGGATTACCAGTGCTAGACCCTGTAATTATAAATACGCAAGCATTAGTAAGACAATCTATACAAGATGAAAGACGACTTGAATTAGCCTTTGAAGGGCACAGATGGTTTGATTTAGTAAGAACTGGAACTGCAGAAGCAGAAATGGGAGAAGCGATTAATAGTGATTACTTTTTATTCCCTATTCCAATTTCTGAAATTTTAGCAAGTGGTGGAGTAATCACCCAAAACCCAGGATATTAAAATTTAGTTTATTTAAATGTGCCAGTCCGTTTGTGGATTGGTACATTTTCAATAATTCATAGAAGATTAAAATTGTAAAACTTTTTTGTAAAATTCTTAATGATAATAGGAGGAGAAAATGATAGTTTTATGCAACTGTGTATCTTTAATCAAATTAGGATTTGATGCTTATAGTTAGACTGTTATAATAGTAATGATGGATACTTGTTAATTATACTAAATAGGTTACGATATGAAACTGGAGACACGTACAAAGACAATTGAAAATAAAGATGCGGGAAGGGCAATCATAGGTCAAATTAGGGATATTATTAATCTCAAAAATTTGGAGCCAGGTGATAAGCTACCTTCAGAGCGTATGTTATCTGAGCGTTTTGAAGTGACTCGTAGTAGTGTGAGAGAGGCTATTCAAAAATTAGAGTTTTATGGAATTCTAAAGTCTATACCACAAAGTGGAACTTTTGTTGCAAACATTGGGGTCATTGCTCTTAATGGGATGATAGATGATATCCTTAAGCTAGAAGATCCAGATTTTAAATCACTGGTTGAAACACGTATTCTCTTAGAGCTTAAAACTGCTAGACTCGCTGCATTGAGACGCACAGATAGTGATCTCAAAAAAATGCGACAAGCGCTAGATGCTTACACAGAAAAAGTAATCAATGGTAAAGATGCGGTGCAAGAAGATTTACTCTTTCACCTAGCCATTGCAAAAGCATCAGGTAATAGTACCATGAATAATTTCATGCTCATTATAACTCCAGAAATAATCACAAATTTTGAAAAGTATCATGTTTGTGACTCTGGAATGTCACAATCAGCTATAGAAGAGCACGAGAAAATATACCTCGCAATAGAGCAACAAAAACCTCAAGAAGCAAAAGCAATGATGAAAAAACACTTTAAAGCTTTGTATCAATATTGCTATAATATTTAAGGTATAAAGTACGCTTTCGCGAAAGCGTAAAACTCAAAGAAAAGTTGAAAATATTTAAAAGTCATGCACGCATGGCTAGGGTAATTATTTGCCTTATTTAAAGTAATTAATTAGATATAAAATTATAGTTTATGAAACTTAAAGGACTAAGATGGTGGGTTGTAGGACTTATAGCGCTGGCAACTGTTATTAATTATATAGACCGTCAAGCTCTCGTTGTTTTATGGCCTAGTATAGCAGAAGATTTATATCCAGATAAGACCACTACCGAAAGAAAGGAGATCTACGCTTTAATATCGGTGGTTTTTATGTTTTCATATGCTTTTGGACAATCCATCTTTGGTAAAATTTTCGATAAGGTAGGGACTAGGTTTGGATTTGTATTATCAATAGGGTTTTGGTCTATCGCTACAGCGCTACATGCGCTAGCAAATGGAGTATTGAGTTTCTCAATCTTTAGATCAATCTTAGGGATTTCTGAAGCAGGAAACTGGCCAGGAGCGGCCAAAGGAAATGCAGAGTGGTTTCCAGCCACAGAGAGAGCATTTGCACAAGGATTGTTTAATTCTGGCGCAGCTATAGGTGGTATCGTTGCAATTCCAACCATTGCTTTTTTGACTGTTTATTTTAGCTGGCAAATGATATTTGTAATCATAGGTCTTATAGGATTGTTATGGTTAGTTCCTTGGTTAATTTTAGTAAAAGCACCGCCTAAAAGTCACCCGTGGCTAACAGAATTAGAAAAGCAACATATTCTAAAGGGGCAAAAAATAAAAGAAGAAACAGAGGAAGATGAAAAACTTACGGAGTATAACCCTGGGGTAGGAGAGTTGCTTTCTAAAAAGCAAAGTTGGGGTGTGATTATAGCCTCTGCAGCGATAGATCCTATATGGTGGCTGTTTGTTTTTTGGATCCCTATATACCTTTCAGAAGTGTATGGTATGGATGTAAAAGCGATAGGTATCTATGGTTGGGTTCCTTATGTAGGAGCTATGTTTGGAGCTTGGTTTGGTGGTTTATTAGCACAAAATAGATTAAAATCAGGATGGAATATTAACAAGACTCGTAAGATGGTAATAACACTAGGATGTGTCATTATGTTACCTGCGCTTCTTGCCTTATCAAATCCAGGATCGCCTATAGCAGCTGTTTTAATAATGGCAGTAGTGCTATTTGGGTTCCAAACGGCGATAGGAAATGTACAAACATTACCAAGTGATTTGTATGGTAAAAAGACAGTAGGTACGCTATCAGGCTTTGCTGGAACAGCAGCAAAACTTACAGGAGCAGGACTCGTAGCATTAGTACCAGTATTAACTGAAGGTGGTAATTATACACCAGCATTTGCAATAGGGGCGGCATTAGCATTTATTGTAATTGCGAGTGTGTGGATATTAATCCCAAAAATTGAACTTCTTAAATCAAATAGATAATAATAAAAAGTAAAAAGTAATATTATGAGTAATAAAGGAAAAGTAGCTATTATAACTGGTGCCACAGGAGGAATAGGATTTGCGGTAGCAAAACGATTAGGTAACGATGGATATACCGTTATAATAAACGGAATTCAAGATGAAGAAGGTGCAAAAAGACTTGAGGAGCTTAAGGCAGAAGGTATTACTGCCGAGTATTATGGCTTTGACGTAACTAATGATGAAGCGGTAACAGAAAACATTAAAAAAATAGGGGAGAAGTACGGTAAGATTGATGTGCTAGTAAACAACGCTGGTGGACTAGGTGGTCGTTCAAGATTTGAAGAGATGACTACAGAGTTTTACAGATTTGTAATGGCGCTTAACTTAGACTCCGTATTCTTTGCTTCTAGAGCAGCAATACCATTCCTTAAAAAAGGAGATCACCCTACAATTATTAATTATACTTCTAACGCTGGGTGGAATGCAGGTGGACCAGGAGCAGGTATTTATGGTACTTCAAAAGCTGGAGTGCATACAATCACGAGAGCACTAGCAAAGGATCTTGCAGAATATGGTATCCGTGTGAATGCAGTATCACCAGGAACTATTGATACACCTTTCCACAAGCAAATTAAGGAGACTAAGCCAGAAGTATTTGCTTCATGGGCAAATAATATCATGTTAGGTCGTCTTGGTCAGCCAGATGATGTAGCAGGTGTAGTATCATTCCTTGCGAGTAAAGATGCAGCCTTCTTAACTGCCGAAACAATTCAAGTAGGTGGTGGTCAAGCATTAGGTATTTAAAAAAATATATATTCTTAGAATATGAGTAAAGTAGTCACTTTTGGTGAGATTATGTTACGGCTCTCTACAGAGCGATTCTTGAGATTTTCTCAAGCCAAAACCTTTGGGGTAACCTATGGTGGAGGAGAATTTAATGTAGCAGTCTCACTTAATAATCTAGGCGTCTCTGCAGACTTTGTTACTAGGCTTCCTAATAATGAAATAGGCGATACAGCACTTCAAGAAATTAAAAAAATTGGAGTAGGCGATAAGTATATAAAAAGAGGTGGAGATAGACTAGGGATTTACTTTCTAGAAACAGGAGCCGGAACAAGAGCTAGCAACGTGGTATATGACCGTGCTGGTAGCTCTATGGCTACTATCACAAAAGGATGTTTTGACTGGGAAGCTATTTTTGAAGGTGCTACATGGTTTCACTGGAGTGGTATCACCCCAGCAATATCAGAAGCAGCAGCGCTAGAGTGTCTAGAGGCTGTAAAAGTAGCTAGTAAGATGGGGCTCACCATCTCTACAGACTTGAATTACCGTTCAAAGCTTTGGAAATGGGGCAAGGAGCCTAAGGATGTAATGCCAGAACTTCTTAATTATAGTAATTTAATATTAGGAGATATAGACACTGCTTTTTTTATGCTAGGTGAGGACAAAGTAGGTCCTAACTATCAGGATGAAAAATCACTTCCTGTTTTGTATGATAAGCTTTTTAAACTATGCCCTAACCTCAAGCAGGTTGCGACCACATTAAGATACTCTGTGAGTGCATCTCACCAGCGCATAGGAGGATTATTATATGATGGTGAGCAAGTGTATAGAGCACACATACAAGAAGTAACTCCCGTGGTAGACCGTGTAGGTAGTGGAGATGCATTTATGGGTGGTCTAGCCTTTGGTCTCATAGATGACCCTATGAACAAGCAGCGTGCAGTAGATATTGCTGTAGCGTCTTGTTGTTTAAAACATACCATTTATGGTGATTACAACTTGGTCTCTTTACAAGATATAGAACGGTTTATGGATGGAGATCAATCAGGAAAAGTTTCAAGATAATTATGGCAAGATTTACAAGATTAGAAGTAGCACAAGTAATGAAAGACACGGGAATTGTTCCTTTGTTTTATAATGAATCTGTTGAGGTAGGAAAGCATATATTACAGGCTTGTTATAACGGTGGTGCTCGAGTAATAGAGTTTACTAGCCGCGGTGATAATGCATATAAAGTGTTTGATGAGTTGTGCGCTTTCGCGAAAGCGGAATTACCTGAGTTAATACTTGGTGTAGGTAGTGTCACAGACGCAGCAGCAGCTTCTTTATACCTGCAGCTAGGAGCAAACTTTGTAGTGACTCCCGTACTGCGTGAAGATATCGCCATGGTGTGTAATAGAAGAAAAGTGCTATGGTCACCAGGCTGCGGATCGCTAACAGAAATTGCTCGCGCCGAAGAGCTAGGCTGTGAGATTGTAAAACTCTTTCCAGGAGGTATTTATGGAGCCCAGTTTGTAAAAGCGATTAAAGGTCCATGTCCTTGGACTTCGGTGATGCCTACAGGTGGTGTTTCTCCTACCAAAGAAAGCTTAGAAGAATGGTTTAAAGCAGGAGTAACCTGTGTAGGCCTAGGCTCAAAACTCATAGCAGTAGATGATAATGGCGCATGGGATTATAAGAAAATAGAAGAAAAGACAGCATTAGCTATCGACTTAGTAAAAGTTATAAGAGGTAAATAAGAGCGTCATAAGGCTCACAATTATTTGAATTAGTTTGTTTATTTACATTTAGTTTGTATTCAAAGGGTATCGAGAGATACCCTTTGTTTTTTGTGATTTATTTAAATCTTGTAATAACTCGTTGAAGAGTGATTATCTGTTTGTTGAAATATAATTACAGACACATAGAATAGTAATGTTCTTGAGTTATATACTCATCACATTCTCTTTCAACAAAAAGTCATATATTCATCATGTCTTAGAAACAATTTTTAAATATACATCAGTGTTGTGATGAATTATTACGGAGAATTGTAATATATAGTAGAACCAGACATAACCCCACCGCTTATGGATAACTTAATTACGTTTGCAATTACCGTATTTACGGGCTTTTTTGCTATAACTAATCCTATCTCAAACATGACTATCTTTTTGTCACTCACAGAAGGAGCAGATAAAAAGACAAAGCAAAACATCAATAAAAGAGCAAACATAGTTGCGTTTATTATTGTTGCTGGTTTTGTGTTGTTAGGCAAGTTTATCTTTGAGTTATTCCAAATAACAATACCGGCTTTTAAGATATTTGGAGGTATTCTAGTATTTCTTATTGGTTTTGATATGCTACAGTCTAAAAAGGTCAATGTCAAGCATCTTAAGGAAGTAGATATAGATGAAAATATAGCAATCTCACCCTTAGCGATCCCCATTATCGCAGGTCCAGGTACGATTGTAACCGCAATGAACTCAGTATCAGACGCAACTTACATAGAAATAGCGGTAGTGATTTTCATCTTTGCTATTATGTGTATGCTCATGTATATGACATTTAGTGCTAGTAATTTTATTGTTAGATTTTTAGGAAATAACGTAATCTCTGTAATAGGTAAAATTATGGGTTTAATAATAGGTATTATAGGTACGGGGATGATTATAGAAGGAGTAAAAATCTCCTTTGATTTAATGCCATAAACTGTAAAGGCAGTATCATGGAATGACATAAATGCTATGCCTATAAATTTATAGTGAGTATATCATACTTCTTTTAAGAGTGTATTGTTTTAATTGACAAGAGATTTTTTTTATTTAAAAACCACCTCTACAATAGTTGCTTCGTCCTTTCTAGCTTCGTTAGAGATAAAAAGCTTTCCGTTAGGACTAAAAGTAATTCCCTCTGGCTGGGCAAAGTCGTCTTTATCAAGCTTGTATACTTTTTTAATTGTACCATCGCTATCTAGTATCGCCAGCTTTGGGTTTTTACCTTCGAGCACATAGTAATCGCCAGTCACTGGATGTATTGCTACATCAGACGGACTAAAGGTGCGATACGCTTTCTTCTTTTTAAAATCTTTAAACGCTTTATCTTTCATATTAATTTGTATGAAAGGCTGGGCGTCCATCTTTTTTGAATCTAGTGGGATGTAATATATGCCCTTGAAATCATCAGATTGATCGCGATCCTTAGGTGTTACTACTAGGCTATTTTTTTCGGCATCTAGCGTGAGTGTTTCTATATTATTACGAGCGGTAAATGCTGTTTGGAAAGTAGTTGTTTTGGGTTCGCTTTCGCGAAAGCGTGATACCTCATAAATCAAACCATCACTACGCATCACATAAGCATCCTTGTCATTAATCACGATACCCTCATAGTCTCCACTACCAGCAAATGTTATCTCTTGAATGACTTTTTCTTTTTTGAGGTCATATATGAAAATAATGCCGTCCTCATCTTCTACACAAGCAATGGTGTTATTTGAAAGCCACGAGATGCCACTTACTTCATTTAAAACCTTCGGCATCTCCCAGGTGTTTAGAATCGTATAATCTTTTTTAGATTTTTTCTTAATCGTTGTTTTGTCTTTTTCATCGCTCTGGCCGTTGTAGCTATTTGCACAGCTTATAGTAAGAATGATAGCGAGAGTGACAATAAATAGGTGTGGTATATATTTTCTATAGTTCATTAGATTTCTTTTTAAAGATACTGTGAGTGTTTTTTCTTGCTTCCGCGAAAGCTTAAAACCTATATTAGGTAGCTGGGTCACGTTTAAAAATTTGAATTAAATCAAAAACAATCACACAAAATACTACCCAAACAAAGCCTGCAATAAATCCACCCGCGATATCTGAGGGATAGTGTACACCTAGATAGATACGACTTATACCGATACTTAAAATCAAGATTAAGCACAAAGTGATAAATAGGACTTTATATAACCTCTTAATAGGAAACTTACTTATTAAAAATAATAATGTCCCGTAAAAAGCCATCGCCATCATAGCGTGCCCGCTTGGGTAACTCAGAGTTTCTACTGTAACGAGGTGTTCTACATCTGGTCGCGCTCTATTGATAAGTTGTTTTAAGAGAAGATTAGAACTAAGTGCAAGTACCATTACAAATGCAAGCTGGGCAACGTACCTCCATTTTTTAAACGTAAAGTAAAATATAATTGTACATAATATAAATGTGATTACATAACCTAATGCATCACCTAGATCTGTGACAAAAACAAAATAACTAGTGAGGTAAGGTGTTCTGAAACTAGCTACATAATTAGAGATTGCCGCATCAGACTCAGCTAGATAGGTGCTTTTTAAAGTTTCTGTAAGGGATATAAATAATTTTATACCGCCTATAAAGAGTGCTAAGGCTATGGTTGTGGTGATAATATAAGCCCATCTACCATCATATTTTTTAAATATCTTGACTAGTAAACTTTTAATCCAATAAATAAGTGATGCTAGTTTTTGCTTCATGCTTTATAATTACCATTCTGCACAAATTTAAGTATCAAAAATTAGTAAAGTCTAAAGAAGATTATAATGTTACGTTCTAAATTTATTTTTAGAATATGTCGTTAAGACAGAAAGCACTGCTATAAAGCGCTTATATTTATTTAGTTATGCTAAAAGTAAATGTGCACTTTGAAGTGTAAAGGGACCCAGCCTCTAAAAGAGTAGATGGAAAATCAGCTCTATTGGGGCTATCTGGAAAGTGCTGCGTCTCAAGACAAAAACCACCTCTGTCAATGTAGGTCTCATTATATTTTCCAACAGGAGTAGAGGATATGTGATTACCACTATAAAACTGCAATCCAGGCTCATCTGTAGTAACAGTCATCGTAATTCCTGAGGATGGACTACTCACTTGTGCGACAACTCTCATATCTTTCCCATCAAGAATAAAATTGTGATCATAGCCACCTGCGAGTATCACTTGTTGATGTGTAGCATTAATGTCTTGTCCTATTTTTTTAAAATTTCTAAAGTCGAACGGAGTATTAGAAACCGCTTCTATATAGTCTGTAGGGATACATTCTTTATCTATCGGGAGGTATGACCTTCCGTGTATTTGGAGCAAGTGATTATCTATAGGTTCAGTTTTATCTAAGTTGAGATTAAAGTAAGAGTGATGAGTGAGGTTAACATGGGTTGTAGCATCTGTTGTTGCCTTATAAGATATATCTAAAGCATTCTCCTCTGTGATTTTAAATATAACAGAAACAGCTAGATTTCCTGGAAATCCACCTTCAAGATGTGGTGATAGGTATGATAGCGTTAGTGTGTTTGCAGTATGTTCAACAAGATCCCATATTGCAGTATGAAATGCATCACTTCCAGCATGTAGATTATGATGGCCATCATTTTTTTCTAATGTAAAAACCTTATTGTCAATGGTGAATTGACTACTTGAGATGCGATTTCCATAACGACCAATAGTTCTCCCAAAATACGGATTAGTCATTTTGCGATAATCAGATAATCGTTCATACCCTAAAACCACATCGTTTTCTTTACCCAAAGCATTCTTTACCCACAAACTAACGAGTGTTGCTCCATAATTTGTAATCTGGGCGGTCATCCCGTTGGAGTTGTGTATCGTAAATAAGCTTGATTTTTTTGACCCAAAAGATTCTTGAAAATTTGTAGCTGGAAATAACTGCATAGTAGTCTTTAAAATTTTAATAAACATAAGAAATCCTGCGGTCTATTGTGGACATAAATACACAGATACAACATTTGTAATAGGATACGTTTTTTTTAAAGCAGTTTCAAAAGAATTGTATACATAATTTGAGGTTTACTTTTCAACAAGAAATTTGATTATAGTTTATCTAAATCATCGATTGTTGCCACTATTTTGATGGCCAAAAAGTGCTAGTTCATTAGAATATGATAATCGGTCACTAGAAATAAAATATCTTAATTGAGGTGTGAATATAGAGCTGTAAATTGTTGTTTTTACTGCTATTCGCATCATTTGTTCTATAAGATGCTCGATTTGTTCTAAGCTCAATTTAGGTCTAAGACTATTTTTAGCTTCTTGTTAAACATACATTATCCACGCATTTCTTATTGTAGCAAAAATGCAATTGAGTATGACCACATTTAGCATTCTAGAGTACATAAAAAGTAGCAGCAACTCTTCTTTAATGTGATGAGGTAACTGGTGAGTTTGAGTATGCATTCATAAAAATCGTGTGTATGATATCCTTATTAATGATAGGAAACAGATAAAACTTATTAAAATTTAAAATAACATATATTGTATACTATAGGATATGACATCGGGAGTTCGTCGGTAAAAGTTGCCATAGTTGAGGCTGCGACGGGCAAAAAACTGGCTTCATTGCATGAGCCACCAGGCGAAATGGAGATTATCGCCATACAAAGAGATTGGGCAGAACAAGATCCAGAACAATGGTGGGATTACATTTGTAAAGCGACAAAACGCATTCTTCAGGAAGCAAAAATAGATGCCACTAAAATTACTGCCATCGGTATTTCATACCAGATGCACGGTTTAGTACTAGTAGATAAAGAGGGTAAAAGCCTTCGCAATTCTATCATATGGTGTGATAGTAGAGCTGTAGCAATAGGAGACAAGGCATATCAAGATTTAGGTCATGAGTTTTGTGCCACAGAGTTACTTAACGCACCAGGAAACTTTACTGCATCTAAGTTAAAATGGGTTAAAGATAACCAGCCACATATTTATGAACAGATTCATAAATATATGTTGCCAGGAGACTACGTAGCCTATAAACTTACAGGAGAACTAGTAACCACAAAAAATGGTCTAGCCGAAGGTACTTTATGGAATTATAAAACAAATAAAGTCGCTACAGAGCTTCTAGATTATTACGGTATTGATCACAGTCTTACCCCAGATGTTGTAGATAATTTTACAGATCAAGGTAAAGTGCACACTGCTGCAGCTAAGGCTACAGGTTTACCTAAGGGAATCTCTGTGACCTACAGATCTGGTGACCAACCTAACAATGCACTGTCACTCAACATTTTTAGACCGGGAGAAGTTGCCGCCACCGGCGGAACTTCAGGGGTGATTTATGCAGTAACAGATCAAAGTGAATTTAAAGAAATACGTAAAGTAAATCATTTTGCTCACGTAAATTATACAAAAGAGCATCCCACTGTAGGGAGATTACTCAATATTAATGGTGCGGGGATCCAGTATCGCTGGTTACGCAATAATAGTGTAGAGAATTCATACGAGAACATGAATCGTAAAGCTTCAAAGTTACCTATAGGATCAGATGGAGTTCTTGTAATCCCTTTTGGTAACGGTGCAGAACGTATGCTGGATAATAAAAATGTGGGTACGCACTTTTGTAATCTCAATCTCAACCAGCATAGCAACGCTCATTTATATAGGGCTGCACTGGAGGGTATTGCTTTTTCATTTGTCTATGGGATGGATATACTTAAGAAAGATCAAACCGAAATCAACGTTATAAGAGCAGGAAATGATAACCTATTCCGTTCTGAAATATTTGCAAATACAGTAGCAACTCTCATAGGTCAAGAAATAGAGATTTATAATACTACGGGTGCCGTAGGTGCAGCAAGAGCCGCCGGACTTACAGATGGTGATTTTGATCGTTTTGGAGAAAGTATTACAAAGAACGACCACGTGATGACCTATATCCCTATTAAAAATAAAGAGCCCTACGAAGCGGCATATAATAACTGGAAAACAGAATTAGAATTCATAGTACAAAAACACAACTAATGGCAACAAAAACTTATTTCAAAAACATAGAAAAAATCAAATTTGAAGGTAAAGATTCAGATAATCCACTTGCGTTCAAATATTACAACCCAGACCAAGTAGTGGCAGGTAAAACTATGCGTGAGCATTTTAGATTTTCAATTGCTTACTGGCATACCTTCTGTGGGCAGGGCGCAGATCCTTTTGGTCCTGGAACACAAAACTTTCCTTGGGATGCACCAAAAGATCCCATGGATGCCGCTTTCGCGAAAGCAGATGCAGCATTTGAATTTATCACAAAAATGGGATTTGACTATTTCTGTTTTCATGATTTTGATCTTGTAGAAGAGGGAGCAACCTTTGCCGAAAGTGAAAAAAGAATTCACGGTATTACAGACTATATCAAACAAAAGCAAGCAGATACTAGTATCAAATTATTATGGGGAACGGCAAACTGCTTTTCTAACCCTAGATATATGAATGGTGCTGTGAGTAATCCAGATTTTAATGTCCTAGCAAGAGCAGGCGGACAGATAAAACTGGCACTAGATGCTACCATGAAATTAGATGGAGAGAACTATGTGTTCTGGGGTGGTCGTGAAGGATATATGTCTTTACTCAACACAGATTTAAAACGTGAGCAAGACCATCTAGGTCGTTTCTTTGGAATGGCTAGAGATTATGCACGTAGCCAAGGTTTTAAAGGGAATTTCTTTATCGAGCCAAAGCCTATGGAACCTATGAAGCATCAGTATGACTTTGATGCTGCTACTGCAATAGGCTTTTTACATGAATACGGTCTTGAGAAAGATTTTAAAATGAATATAGAGGTAAATCATGCTACACTTGCGCAACACACTTTCCAGCACGAGCTTGCAGTATCTGCAAAAGCGGGAATGCTAGGTAGTATTGATGCAAATCGTGGTGATTATCAAAATGGATGGGATACAGACCAGTTTCCTAATAATATTCAAGAAACTACAGAAGCGATGCTTGTATTCTTACAAGTTGGCGGACTGCAAGGCGGTGGTGTAAACTTTGATGCAAAAGTGCGTAGAAACTCCACAGATATGGAGGATGTTTTTCTTGCACACATAGGCGGTGCAGATACGTTTGCACGTGCTTTAATCACAGCAGATAAAATTCTTACATCTTCACCTTATAAAAAGATGGTGACAGATAGGTATAGCTCATTTGATGGAGGTAATGGAAAGGATTTTGAAAACGGAAAACTAGACCTTACTGATTTATACAAAATAGCTCAAGAAAACGGAGAGTTACCATTAATTAGTGGAAAGCAAGAGCTTTTTGAGAACATCATTAATCAATACATATAATCTTAATTAGATGTCAAACGATAAAAAATCAGGCTATTTACTCAAACTTACTGTAGTTGCAACGCTAGGAGGGCTCCTTTTTGGGTACGATACAGGTGTTATTTCTGGAACCGTAGGTTCTCTAGATAGCTTCTTTGTAATACCCAAAGGGCTTAGTGAGACAGCAGCAAATGCTTTCAAAGGATTTATAGTGTCCAGTGCCCTTATAGGCTGTATTATAGGTGGAGCTTTGAGTGGTTTTGTAAGCCGCTGGCTAGGTAGAAGGAATGGATTAATTCTTGCGGCTATACTTTTCTTGATATCTGCCATAGGCTCGGCGATGCCAGAGTTGTTTTTTGAGAGTATAGGTCAAGGTGATCATACATTTAGTACTGTTTTTATCGTTTACAGAATTATTGGTGGTATGGGAGTTGGACTTGCGTCTATGATGTCACCATTATACATTGCAGAGATTGCGCCTGCAAATATTAGAGGGAAGCTTGTTTCTTACAATCAGCTGGCTATCGTTGCTGGATTTATGGTAGTTTATTTTGTAAACTACTTTATCTCAAAAACTGGAGGGTCTGACGAGTGGCTTAATACTTTAGGATGGCGTTATATGTTTGCTAGTGAAATTATACCTGCAGGGCTCTTTTTCATATTTTTATTAGGAGTACCAGATACACCACGCTCATTAATGCTACGTAACAATCCCCAAGAGGCACTTAACGTACTTGAAAAAGTGAACGGAAAAGTGGCTGGGCAGTATATTTTAGATCAGATCAAAGAGTCGCTCACGCAGCACTCGGGTAAATTACTATCCTTTGGATGGCTAGTGATTATTGTGGGGGTCTTACTTTCTATACTCCAGCAATTTGTAGGTATTAATGTGGTTTTATATTATGCTCCGGAAATCTTCAAGAAGATTGATCCTAATACGGACGGTGCGCTGTTACTCACCATAATTGTCGGTGTTGTAAACTTCTTATTTACTATCGTTGCTATAAAAACGGTAGATAAATATGGACGTAAACCTTTAATGATGATAGGTGCGTTAGGAATGGCTATTGCAATGTTCTCATTAGGATTTGTCTTTTTTACCGGTGCTACTGGATATCTCGCACTAGCATGTATGATGGTTTATGTGGCAAGTTTTGCTGTGAGTTGGGGTCCTGTTACATGGGTGTTACTCTCAGAAATTTTTCCTAATAAAATTAGAGGTCGTGCAATGTCTATAGCCGTTGCGGCACAATGGATAGCAAACTATCTAGTATCACTCACTTTTCCTATGATGGATGATAATACCTATCTAACCGAGCAGTTTAATCATGGTTTTGCATACTGGGTTTACGGAGGTATGAGTGTACTAGCGATGCTTTTTGTGTGGAAATTTATACCAGAGACCAAAGGAAAAACTCTGGAAGAGATGGAGGACGTTTGGATTAAGAAGTAATTGAGGTAGAATACGCTTTCGCGAAAGCGTAAATCAAATACATTTAATATTTTGCGACTATTCGTGATAATTATAGTATGTCAAACTGTTGGGAGGCTATTTTAATTAAAAAATAAAGTATTATTATACTTCAAAACGCACAGAATTTCTAGAAGAGTGTACTTGAACTTATCTATTAAAGAGATGGTAAAACTGGAAAGCACTATCGTAACTATTACTATGAGGTAGTAGAAGCACTTGAGGTCAGTTTGTTTTTGTGAAAGACAGTACCTTTAGATTTCAATAACTTTTTTCTTCATGATTTTCAGAAAATTACTTTTACTGATTACATTACTGTTTTGTCTTCAGTCATTTTCGACTCAAGCACAGAATGCTACAAAATCTTTGAATTTTGTAAGCATAAAGGATGGAATATCTAAAGTAGGGATCTCGTCTATTATACAAGATGATTACGGTTTTATCTGGATAGGTACCAACGGTAGCGGATTATACAAATTTGATGGTGTAACATATACTTCATATAGATATGAAGTAAATGCCCCTGCCTCTTTATCTA
Source organism: Dokdonia sp. PRO95 (assembly GCF_000355805.1). Taxonomy (NCBI): domain Bacteria; kingdom Pseudomonadati; phylum Bacteroidota; class Flavobacteriia; order Flavobacteriales; family Flavobacteriaceae; genus Dokdonia; species Dokdonia sp. PRO95. The sequence goes on along the minus strand of NZ_CM001837.1, from coordinate 220,403 downwards.
GTAATCTTATTTATAGTATGTATCTAGATACTGAAAACACACTATGGGTAGGTACAGAAGATGGTCTTAATCGTTATAATAAATCTTTAGATAGATTTGAGAAAGTCTTTTTAGGTAGTGAAGTGCTAGCCAATATATCAATATTGAGTATAGGAAACTCTAAAGACAATGAGCTATTGTTAGGAACAGAGGCGGGGCTGATAGTACTCAAAACAAAAACTTTAGAAAGCAAATATATAAATGATTATGATGGTAGAAATACTATTATACAATCTAGTCTTAAACTAGAAAGTGAATCACATCAAACATTTTTAGGAACCTTAAATGGATTACGTGTTTATAATGAACATACTAACCAAGTGTTATTGCCTTCTAGTGAATTAGAAAACACTCAGGTTTTTCAAAGTCAAATACAGACGCTTGTTTTTGACAAAGAAGATAACTTATGGCTAGGTACTATTTCTGAAGGTATTTATAAGCTCACCTTAAAAAATGGAACCACAGTAAGTAAGGTGGAGCATTTCCCGCTTTCGCGAAAGCGTATACTTTCTGCAATCACTTTATCAGATAATTCTTTATTGTTCGGTAGTGAGAACGATGGTTTATTTCATCTGAGAAGTGACGGAACGCTCATTAAACATTATCTATCTGATCGTACGGATGATAATAGTATTTTATCAAACTCTATCTGGTCACTTTTTCTGGACGATAATGAGAGAGTGTGGATGGGCTATTACAATAATGGCGTAGCTGTAAGTGATAAATTATATGACAAGTTTAATAATATAGAGAGCTTATCTAATAATGAAAACTCACTTAAAGAAAATTCTGTTACTGGTATGTCACAAGATGCCAGTGGTGATATCTGGATAGTGATGGACGGTGGTGGTCTGGATATTTATAGTCCCATTTCAGGTAAGATAACACACGTAAACGGAGAAGGTTATGGTTTGTACCAAGGTCTAGATAGTGACTATCTTCAAACTATTTTTATAGATAGCAAGGAGAATGTGTGGATAGGGAGCTGGGATAATGGTATCTACTTCTTAAAGAAAGGTTCTAGGGTATTTAAGAATTTTAATAGACTAAATACGGATGGAGCCCTTATCTCTGATGCTATTTTGAGTTTTGACGAAGATGAAAATGGAACAATCATTATAGGTACTTTTTATGGAGGGTTGCATACTCTTGATCCAGTCACTAAGACAATTGTACATCAAGATGGCGAAGCTTTTAAAAGTTTGGGCATTGAGACTAGTGATGTGCGTAAGGTGCTCGTAGACCGTGATTCTGCGATATGGTTGGGTTCTACAGATGGACTCTTTAAAATTGACCAATTTGCAAATAAAGAGTGGCGGGCGATTTCATTAGTAGACCGAATGGAAAAGCCAGGCGAAAATAGAAAGAGTGCGCGCCATATATTATCCTTATATCAAAGCTCAAATGGTGATATGTGGATAGGAACTAGAGGAGCTGGGGTGTGTCATTATAGCATACGTGATGATTCTTTCAGTTGGCTAAACACTAACAGCGGATTGAGCAATGATAACGTAGTAAGTATTATTGAGGGTAACGACGGCAATATGTGGTTTGCAGGTAATTCTGGAATTACTAAATATGATGTATTAAAAAACACGTTTACAGAATACACCAGTAGTGATGGTTTACTCTCTAACGATTTTAATTTTAATGCAGTCTTAAAGGATGGTGATGGTACATTATATTTTGGTAATTATAGGGGAGTTGACTTTTTTAACCCAGCCGAGATTGTAATAAACAACAACGTTCCTTCTTTATATTTTACAGGTTTAAAAATCTATAATGAAGAGGTAGATCCTTCACAAGAGGATGCTCCTATTAAAAAATCAATCGCTGAGACTAGTGAAATTATATTTAATCACAAGCAATCTGTATTTACTATTGAGTATGCTGGAGTAAGTTTTACACGTCCTGAAAAAAATCAATATGCGTACTATCTTGAGGGGCTAGAAACAACTTGGAATTATGTAGGAAATGCAAGAAGTGCTACTTATACAAATCTAGATAATGGCGATTATACTTTTAAAGTAAAGGTTGCTAACAATGATGGTGTTTGGAATGAAGATGTTCTAGAATTAAAAATTAAAATTCTTCCTCCTTGGTGGAAGACTAATCTAGCGATTGTATGTTATATCTTGTTATTTGTACTAGGCCTTTACGCTATAAGTAAGATTTCAAAGCAACGCTTACGCGAAAAAGAGGCAATCTCAAACGAGCGTGCTCAACGTGAACAAGAAGACATATTACACGAGAAAAAGCTACAGTTTTTTACAAACATCTCACATGAGTTTAGAACTCCACTTACTTTAATGATTAGTCCGCTGAAGGATATTCTCAATGACACAACACTCAATTTACCACAACGTATAAAGGAAAAGCATCATATCATTTATAAAAATACCGATCGATTATTTAGGCTCATTAATGAATTGATGGACCTACGTAAGCTCGAATTGAACAAATTACGAATACGAGCAAAGAAGATTAATGCACTTAGTTTTACCCAAGATATTATCTCATATTTTAAAGAGGAAGCATTTAATCGTAATATATATCTTTCGGTAGACGCCGCAATCCCAGATGTGAAGTTATATGCAGATGAAGGCATGCTTGAAAAAGTTATTTTCAACATCATGTCAAATGCTATAAAAGTAACCCCAGACGGCGGAGCAATAAATGTGGAGGTAAAATTAAACGAGGCTGGCGAGATAATGCCGTTAATTAATCCCGATAAAAAAATTGCAGTAGTCGAAATCATCATTAGCGACACTGGACCAGGACTTAAAAAGAAACAACTCAAGCGTATATTTAATCGTTTTTACCAAGTAGAAAATCTTAATAAAACTTATTATGGTGGGACAGGTATAGGTCTAGAGGTTGTAAAGGACTTGGTACAGCTTCATCGAGGTGAAATCAAGGTAGATAGTAAGTATGGGGAAGGAACAACATTTAGAATATTATTGCCCTCTGGTAAAAAGCATTTTAAAAAGAAAGAATTAATATCAAAAGAAACAGATCTCGAGATACAGAAAGAAAAAACACCACAAACATTCATAACAAATATCCCAGAAGAAATTGATGTTCTACCTACACATAGGTCGCACACCCTATTGATAGTGGAGGACAACGCGGAACTTAGAAAATACTTGCGTAGCGAACTTAAAGGGACGTATAAAATTTTACAAGCGGCTAATGGGGTTGAAGGACTCAATGTTGCTAAAGAATCGAATCCAGATATTATTATTACTGATGTGATAATGCCTGAAATGGATGGTTTTGAATTTTGTAAGCAAATTAAAAATGACATACGCACAAGCCACATTCCCTTATTAATGCTCACAGCCAAAGCGCTCATAGACGATCGTATAGAGGGAATAGGGTATGGCGCAGATGCCTATATGGTAAAGCCCTTTGATTTTAGACTACTCAAATTACGTTTGGAGCAGCTCATTAAGAGTAGACAGTTGATATTTGATAAATACTTTGGAGCCATAAGTGGATCAGATGAGAATGCTAGTGCAACCTCTATTGATAAAGTATTTATACAGAAGGTACTAACTTATGTAAATAATAATATGAGTGATTCTAATTTAAGTGTCGAGTCATTAGCATCAGAACTTAGCCTTAGCAGGAGTCAACTCTATCGCAAGGTTAAATCACTCACGGGGCAAACAGTTAATGAATTTGTGCGTAAGCTTAGATTAGAGCGAGCTAAACAGATATTGCAAACTGAAAATGCAAACGTAAGTGAAGTCTGTTATAAAGTTGGCTTTTCCTCACCTTCATACTTTACGAAGTGTTTTAAAGCGCATTTTGGAATTCTACCTACGGAGGCTCAGCCTAGAGATTGATTAATATATAATCTTCTATTTCCTTTAAGAAATACATTATAATAGCATTTTTTAAAACATCACTTACAATCAAATCTCTTCGCTAGATACATTTCTCCCTTAGCAATTGGCTAGTTTCGGTCATGTAAGAGAAATGAAGCACGATATAGTTCAAATGTTGCATTTGGGGCATATAAGCACTTAATCGCAACATAAATGGTATGTACTGCTTAATGTCTTCTAACCAGTATGTTGATAAAGAGATTAAATTTGGGAGTGTTGAGAATAAAATTCTTGCATTTATAAATAGTTTAATTTTTACAGTAGCCGAATGAATAGAATACTTACTATATCAATTTTAGCAATATGTATTGCATTGCTCTCGAGTTGTGAAGAAAAGGCAATCTCTTATGAGTTTGCATTTCAAAACCAGAAACTTCCACGAGAAGATCGTGTTAAAGATTTGATTAATCAAATGACTTTAGAAGAGAAAGTTTCTCAAATGCGTTATGATGCTCCGGCTATCGAGAGATTAGGGGTGCCTGAATATAACTGGTGGAATGAATGCTTGCACGGTGTGGCGAGAGCTGGACTAGCAACAGTATTTCCACAAGGAATTGGAATGGGTGCTACTTGGGATTCGGACTTAATTCACGACATGGGTGTAGCTGTTTCTGATGAAGCTCGAGCAAAACACCATAAGTTTGTAAATGAAGGTAAAAGAGGTATTTATCAGGGTTTAACGTTCTGGACTCCTAACATTAATATATTTAGAGATCCTAGATGGGGCCGTGGGCAAGAAACATATGGAGAAGATCCTTATTTAACTAGTCGTATGGGTGTAAACTATATTAAGGGACTACAAGGTGATGATCCAGATTACTTAAAGGTGGTTGCCACTGCAAAGCATTTTGCGGTACATAGTGGTCCAGAGAAATCTAGGCATGAGGATAATTATCATACTACAGATAAGGATTTATACGAAACTTATTTACCTGCCTTTGAGGCAGCAGTCAAAGAAGCAAATGTACACTCGGTAATGTGCGCTTATAATAGGTATCGAGATGAAGCTTGTTGTGGTAGTAATCTATTACTTAATAGGATTTTACGAGATGATTGGGGATTTAAAGGATATGTTGTTTCAGATTGTTGGGCAATCAATGATTTCTGGGAACCTGGAAAACATGGATTGACAGAAACTCCAGCAGCCGCAGGAGCATTAGCAGTTGATAGAGGTACAGATTTAAATTGTGGAAGCGTTTATGATCCTTCTCTTACGGAAGCTGTTCTCAAAAAGCTGATAGATGAGTCCAAATTAGATATTGCGCTAACAAGACTGTTTTCTGCGCGTTTTGAATTAGGAATGTTTGATGATAATGTTAAGTGGGCAGATATTTCTTATGATGTGGTTGCAAGTGAAGAGCATTATGAATTGTCTAAAAAGGTTGCGAGAGAATCAATGGTGTTACTCAAAAATGAGAATAACCTCTTGCCATTGAATAAGGATATAAAATCTATTGCTGTTATAGGTCCTAATGCAAATTCAAAGCAAGCATTACTAGGGAATTATCACGGTACACCTGCAAACTATTATACACCGCTAAAATCTATAAGAGAAAAACTTCCAAATGCTCAAGTACTTTACGCTTTAGGAAGTGATGTTGCTGAAGGTTGGCCTATTCTTGATGTTATTCCAGCTTCTGCATTATCACATTCTGGTAAGCCTGGTTTAAAAGCAGAATATTTTGCTAATCGTTCATGGAAAGGTGAACCTGCATTTACTAGAGTAGATGAAAATGTAAATTTCATTTGGATGCCAGAAAAGCCAATTGATAGTTTAGGTACTGATACCTTCTCGGTACGTTGGTCTGGAGAGCTTACAGCCCCAGAGAGTGGTACCTACAGAATTGGGGTGAAAGCGAGTAGCGCTGCTAAATTATATGTAAATGATTCTTTACAGTTTGAGTTTATGGATGACCACGAGCCTAAGACTAAATATTTTGATGTAGCACTTGATAAAGGAGAAGTAAGTAAAGTACGCATTGACTATTATAATTACCATGCAGATCCGCAAGCTCATTTTGTCTGGGCAAAAATGAATCAGGATTTAATTACTCCAGCCCTAGAGGCAGCAAGAAAGTCTGAAGTTGTTATTCTTTGTTTGGGTCTCTCACCAGATATTGAGGGAGAAGAGATGCCGGTATTACTAGAAGGATTCGATAAGGGTGACCGTTCAGAAATTACACTCCCTAAAACTCAAATAGAACTTATGAAAAAAGTTCAAGCACTTGGTAAACCAACCGTTGTTGTTTTGATGAATGGAAGTGCTCTTGCAGTTAATTGGGCTGCAGACAAAGTGCCCGCTATACTTGAAGCTTGGTATCCAGGTGAGTTTGGTGGTCAAGCAATAGCAGATGTGTTATTTGGAGATTATAATCCTGGAGGGAAATTACCTGTTACTTTTTATAAGAGTGTTAATGATCTGCCTGATTTTAAATCTTATGACATGGAAGGTAGAACCTATAAATATTTCAAAGGAGAACCACTTTTCCCTTTTGGTCACGGACTGAGCTACACAACTTTCAAATATGACAATCTTACTCTAAACGAACAAATAGGAGTAAAAGCACCACTCAAATTTTCGGTAGATGTTCATAATACAGGAGATTTGGATGGAGATGAAGTTGTTCAGGTTTATGTAAAACACAAAGGAGTAGAGGGAATGAATCCTAATCGTAGTCTTGTTGCATTTAAGCGTATTTCATTAGCAGCAGGATCGTCTAAAACGGTTTCATTTGAGGTTGCTCCTGAGACCTATGCACGAATAAATGATGATGGCCAGAAGGTTTTTGAGCCACAAGATATAATTGTTGAGGTAGGTGGAAAGCAACCTGGATTTGAGGGAATAGCAGATGCGCCTACCACAGAGGTGTTGGTGAAAAATATTATTATTAAGTAATATCTGATTGTTTCATGCCTTATAATTACCATTTTGCACAAATTTAAGTGTCAAAAATTACTAAGGTCTAAAGAAGATTATAATGTTACGTACTACGTTATTTCATACCTAGGTTGCATACAGTAAGATAATTGTGAATTTACAACCTTTGTCATGCTTATTTGTATTGATAGTGTCTAGAGTAATTAACTCTATAAAAAGCTGAGAAGTTGATGAATACGGATAGTTTACATTTCAACGAAAATTTCATATAACAAAAAAGGCTTCACATTTCTGTGAAGCCTTTTTATTGTTGTAGCGAGAGGGGGGCACGATCCCCCGACCTCCGGGTTATGAATCCGACGCTCTAACCAACTGAGCTACCTCGCCATAATTATAAATTGCAGTTTTAAAGAGAAAGCAATTTACGTTGTTGCTTAAGCAATGTTCCTAAGCGGGTGCAAATATAAAATATATTAGTGGTTGTGCAAACCTCTTTCTTAAATAAAATCAATTTAATTACTTTGTTCTCCTAATTACTTTCAATATATTGTCATACCATTAAGAAATTTCTATGAGCGATAAAATTAAATATGAGATTGAGTTTGTTGTAAGGGCTTCTCCTTCTTTGTTATACCAATACATAGCTACTCCATCAGGGATGAGCGAGTGGTTTGCAGATAATGTAAATTTAAGAGGCGACCACTATACTTTTATTTGGGATGGAAGTGAAGAAAAAGCAAAGCTTCTTACTAAAAAGAATGGTGATCGTATAAAATTTCAGTGGGCAGCAGACGAAGGTGAGGAGTATTATTTTGAATTGCGCCTACAAGTAGATGAGATTACAAAGGATGTATCACTTATGGTAACAGACTTTGCAGAGGAAGATGAAGTAGATGAAGGTAAAATGTTTTGGGAAAATCAAATTTCAGAGTTGAAACAAGTAATAGGCTCATCATAACTAAAGCCTAATTAATATCTTTGCACCGCCTCCCAAAAAGGCGGTTTTTTTATGATCAATCACAACGGAACTTTATTCTCACCAGAAGACGCGCAACTTAATCCATTTAATAGAGGTTTACTTTATGGCGATGGACTTTTTGAAACAATCAAGGCAGTAAACGGGAAGCTTCTTTTCTGGGAAGACCACTACTTTAGACTCATGGCTTCTATGCGTATTCTCCGCATGGAAATCCCTATGGAATTTACGCCAGAATTTCTCGAACAAGAACTCTTAAAAACACTTGAAGCATCAAGTTTAATTGATCAAACTGCTCGTATACGCATTACGGTGTATAGATCTGGTGGTGGTAAATATCTTCCGGAGGAGCGTGGTGTGGGCTATTACGCTTTCGCGAAAGCGCACACTAATCCATTTTATCTTCTCAACGAAGAGCCGTATGAAGTTGAGTTGTATAAAGATCATTACATAAATGCAGATTTAATATCTACGCTCAAGACTACAAATAAGATTGTACACGTTACAGGGAGCATCTATGCTCAAGAAAATGGATATGATAACTGTCTTCTAGTAAATAATGAGAAAAATATAGCCGAAGCACTTCAAGGAAATTTATTCTTAGTAAAAGGAACTCATATTAAAACGCCGCCACTATCTGATGGTTGCTTGCGTGGAGTTATAAGGAAACAACTCATCAGTATAATAGGATTGATGGATGAATATACTTTTGAAGAGGCATCAATATCACCTTTTGAATTACAAAAGGCAGATGAGCTTTTTATTACAAACACAATTATGGGAATACAACCCATTACAAAGTATAGAAAGAAGCAGTTCAAGATAGATACAGCCTCTGCACTTCTTAAAAAGCTTAATGTAAAAGTAAGGTTGGGTTAATTATATTGTGGATTCTCAGGAGCATTAGACCATAACGCATAATCGCCGCCTATCTCAATAATTTTATCTCTCCACAGCGCTGTGTGGTTATCTTTAAGTAGCTCGTCTTGCTGTTCATTTTCAAGAATTACCCAGCTGTTCTGGATAATCTCTTGATTAAGTTGGTTACTGTCCCACCCACTATATCCAAGAAAAAATTTAATTTTCTCACAGCATATCTCTTCATTTATGATAAGTTCTAGAGCTCTTTCAAAATTTCCTCCCCAGTAAATGCCTGATGCTATCTCTAGACTACCTTCTATAAGATCTGGCGCAGTATGTATGAAATATAAGTTCTCTTGCTCTACGGGACCACCATTGTATATGGGCATCTCACAATCTTCTATACCTTCTATTAAATCTGATAGTTTGACATCCAGGGGTTTGTTAAGAATAAACCCTACAGAGCCTTTATCATTATGATCTGCAAGAAGAATAACAGACCTAGTGAATGAAGTATCACCCAGTATTGATGGTTCGGCTACTAATAAATGTCCCTTTGTAGGATATGCAATCATAATAGTGACGTTTATTTATATAAAACTACTTATTTTTTTTATTACAAAAAATATATTTCGAATATTTTTAACTTGTAAAAATTTGAGTTAAATAATTGTTTTATAGGTATTTATGATTTTGTTGTTTGATGTCTATTGAAAAGAACATAGATGTAAGGCAATAAATAGGGGATGAACCGCTTGCTTGTACACTAAAAGAGTGATTATTCAAATTCTTGAGAATACTATTCTATGAGTAATGTATGCCTATGATTAAGTATTTTTACTAGACCAATATAATTCTATTGAAAGCACAGTATAAAAAACATATTTTAGAGTTTAAAAGACCTAGCGGTACTTCTCGAGGTATATTACGTACTAAAGAGACGTGGTATATTATTATTCAAGATGCTGGTAAAACTGGTGTAGGTGAGTGCGGTATCCTCAGGGGTCTTAGTTATGATGACGTGCCAGATTATGAACAAAAATTACAATGGGTTTGTAATCATATTTCAAATGGGCCTCAGGCGCTTTGGGATGAGCTAATGGAATACCCAAGTATACAGGCAGGTGTCGAGATGGCGTTCTTATCACTCGCGTCTAGTGATCCCTTCGTTCTATTTCCATCTTCTTTTACAAAAGGAACATCGGCTATAGATATTAATGGACTTGTGTGGATGGGAGATGAGGATTTTATGAGAACCCAAGTAGCCGAAAAGCTTGAGCAAGGTTTTGATTGCATAAAAATGAAAATAGGTGCTATTGAGTTTGAAGACGAAATGGCGATTCTTTCCTCTATAAGAAAGGATTATAGTAAAGAGCAGCTTACCTTGCGGGTTGATGCAAATGGTGGTTTTGCTTTCGCGAAAGCTAAAGAAGTCCTAGCCCAACTAGCTGAGCTAGATATTCACTCGATAGAACAACCTATTGCTACAAAACAGTGGAAGGAAATGGCCGAATTATGTGCCAGTACACCTACACCCATAGCGCTAGATGAAGAACTCATAGGAGTGACAGATCTCGCTTCAAAACGTGAGCTACTAGAAACTATAAAACCGCAATATATTATTTTAAAACCTAGTTTTGTAGGAGGTTTTAAGGGAAGTCAAGAGTGGATTGATGTGGCAGATTCATTAGGAATCGAATGGTGGATTACTTCTGCATTAGAAAGTAATGTTGGGCTCAACGCAATCGCACAATGGACACACAAAATAGGAGCAAAAGGACCTCAAGGACTGGGTACAGGTAGTCTTTTTACAAATAATATTCCATCACCACTAGAAGTAGTGAATGGAACTTTAAAAATGAATAATAACAAGCAGTGGGATTTTAAATTATAATATATGTATATAGAGCAGGCGTATAAGAGTTTACACGAGGGGTGGAGATACATAGTAGGTTTCTTAATAATATTCTTTGTAGGATGGCAATTTTTAGGAGTAATCCCTATAACGGTAGGATCATGGATGAAAGCTGGCGATATAGATACCTTTATGGAAGCAGGTGAAGAGAACTTCTTTCCACTTTTTGAGGGAGAAAGTAATCTCTACTTAATACTTGCACTTTGCACCTTTTTAGGAGGGTTACTTGGACTCGTTATTGTGGTAAAGTATATTCATAAACAGCGATTTACAAAGCTAGTAACCGCTAGAAAAAACATAGATTGGTCCCGTTTTTTCTTTGCATTTACCATTTGGGGTATATTTTCTGTGGTATCCACAGTAGTGGCCTACTATTTTGCCCCAGAAGATCTTGTGTGGAATTTTAATCTCATGCCTTTTCTTGGGCTTCTAGCAATCACCTTAATATTGTTGCCCTTACAAACTTCTTTTGAAGAGTTTCTTTTTAGAGGGTACTTAATGCAGGGAATAGGAGTCGCTGCAGGTAATAAGTTTGTACCTCTTATTATCACATCACTCATTTTTGGACTCATGCATGCACTTAATCCGGAAATTGAAAAGCTTGGATATAGTATTTTATCTGTGTACATAGGTCTAGGTTTCTTTTTAGGAATTATAACGCTCATGGATGATGGAATGGAGCTCGCATTAGGGTTTCATGCGGCAAATAATATGTTTATTGCACTTCTAGTTACTTCAGATTGGAGTGCATTGCAAACCAACTCTATTTTCTTGGATGTTGCAGAGCCTTCAGCTATAGGTCAAATAGTTCCAATCTTTATAATACTGCCTATTCTTATGTTCGTTTTTGCGCGAAAATACAAATGGTCCAACTGGAAAGAGAAACTCACAGGAAGTGTAAAGCCTCCTGTTGCTGATTAAGTAGTTGCCTAGGCATACATTTTACGTTTGCTTAATATTAATCTTACACGGAACCCGTATATTTAAAATATATGACGGAGCTTGTTGAAAAATATACGCGCTTACATCCTAAATTTAAGCTTAACGGCGCTTCATTTACTATTGCTTCATTAAAGGAGCAAGCGCACACCTTTATTAAAGAAGGTGAGCCTTATGAAGAATCTGTAGGTGAGTTTATCTTAGAATGGCTAGATGCTAAGAAGTATGTGACAGTACATACATCTGGATCTACAGGAACACCTAAGCCTATTAAAATAAACAAGAAGCACATGATTAATAGTGCAAAGGCAACAGCAAAACATTTTAATGTTTTTGAAAAGACAACGGCATTGTTGTGTCTTCCTGCGCATTACATCGCTGGTAAAATGATGCTTGTGAGGGCGATGACATTGGGATGGCGTATAGATATGGCGCAACCAAAATCCAATCCGCTGGATGCTGTGTATAGAACGTATGATTTTTGTGCGATGACACCTTTTCAGCTTGATAATTCACTATCAAGATTACACTTACTTTCTAAGCTCATTGTAGGAGGAGGTGCAATATCACCAGCACTTTCTTTAAGGCTGCAGGGTCTAAAAACCAAGGTTTATGAAACCTATGGAATGACTGAAACCGTTACTCATATTGCAGCGAGGAGGGTTAATCCTAAAAAAAATAAAGAAGGAATTATTCCTTTTAAATTGCTAGATAAAGTCACGGTAGATACAGATAGCAGAGACTGCCTTGTTATAAAGGCTCCTAAAGTAAGCTCAGACCCAGTGATTACAAATGACCTTGTAAAGCTCATAACCTATAAAAAGTTTATCTGGCTAGGTCGTATTGATAATGTGATAAATAGTGGTGGAGTAAAATTGTTTCCAGAACAAATAGAAGCTAAGTTGGCGCCATATATCCACGTTCCATACTTTGTCGCTGGAGTCCCAGATCAATTGCTGGGAGAGCAATTAACGTTATTTGTAGAGCAAGAAGAACCTCTTTTTATTAAAGAGCATGTTACTGATATAAAGGATTTTGGTCCTTTTGAACTTCCTAAAATAGCAGTTTCTTTAACTTCCTTTAAGCGCACAGCAACAGGTAAAATTCAACGGGGTCAAACCTTAAAAGAGTATTTAAATAGTTTATAGGTTTGAGGCTACGCTTTCGCGAAAGCGTAAATACCCACACTAGCTTATCTTAATTTTTGATAAGGGGGCTTTATCTATAAACCTAAATCAGAAGTTTTTCATTTCAATAACAGAGGGCAAAAAAGCAAATAGCATAAATAATTTAGGCAGTGCCATTACTTTGAATACATCAACGATGTTGCTAGAAATCCTTATGTAATTAAGGATTTATGATTTTAGGCATCATTATTGGATACGAGTAATCACAAAATAATTATGCATATTTGCAAAAACTGATAGTCGAGATGATGAGATATTTTATAGTAGCAGTAATGATGTTGTGCCTAGTGAGTGTAGAGGCTCAAGGATTTGGAGGTCAAAGCGGCACTAATTTTAGTGGTAGAGGTAGGCGTTTAGTTCCATCTACACCCGGAGTAGCAGCGTCGTATAATGAAAAGCCAGATGCCAACATTTTAAGTATAGAAAGAGCAAATATGTACGAAGAACTTTTAGGACTCGACGTATTTACAAAGGAGGTTTTGAAAAGCTATTTGAAAGATCATTATACAAAACTAATTCAAATCCAATTTGATGAAGAGTCTCCTCTAGAAGAGCGTAAAAAGAGCGTAGAAGCACAAAAAAAAGAGTTCAAATCTTTACTTGATGATTTCCTTCCAGAAGAGCAAGTAGAAAGACTTATTATTGAAGAAGAGACAGGAAACGCAGAAAAGAAAGTGAAAAAGCAAAAGAAAGAGCGCAAGAAAAAGCGCAAAAATAAAGGTGACAAATAAAATAGTCATACAGCAATTTATATATAAGAAAAGAGTATTCATTTGAATACTCTTTTTTGTTTTTAGTATTTTTAAGGACTAGCAACTTAACTATGAAAGCATTACTATTACTTTTACTACTTCCATTTACATGCATGTACGGTCAGATTTTAACAGAACGCGATAGGGCAGATGTAATCGATGAGGTATTGGCAGATAGATTTGATAATCTGTTACCTACTTTAATGGATCGCTCAGATATCGATATGTGGGTTGTGATTTCTCGAGAGTATAATGAAGATCCAGTTATAAAAACCATGCTTCCTTCTACCTGGCTCAATGCGAGAAGAAGAACCATATTAGTTTTTTATAGAAATAAAGAAGAGAACACAATTGAAAAGCTAGCAGTCGCTAGATACAACGTAGGGAAGAATATCATCTCTGCATGGGATAAAGAAAAACAACCAGATCAATGGGCACGTCTTCTAGAGATTATAGAAGAGCGCAACCCTTCAAAAATTGGTCTTAATTATTCTGATAATTTTGGTCTTGCAGATGGAATTGTAAAGACAGATTATGAGGCATTTATATCAAAATTATCTCCTGCCCAACAAGCAAAAGTAGTCTCTGCACAAAATCTAGCTGTAGGATGGCTAGAAACACGCACGGCACTTGAAATGAAATATTTTGAACAGCTAGTAGATGTGACTCATGATATTATAAAGGATGCCTTTAGCTATAAAGTGATTGTCCCAGGTGTTACAACTACAGATGATGTGGTGTGGTACTTACGCCAGCGAGTTACAGATATGGGACTGGAAACATGGTTTCACCCTACAGTTGATATCCAGCGATCTGAAGAAAAATTAGAGAGTCATATAGTATCATTTTCTAATAGACCAGAAGGTAAAGTAATCCAGAAGGGTGACTTGCTACACTGTGATTTTGGAATAACTTACTTACGACTCAATACAGATTGCCAGCAACACGCATACGTTTTAAAGGATGACGAGAAAGAAGTGCCAGCATTCTTGAGTAAGGCTTTTGCAGATGGTAATCGTGTGCAAGATGTGCTTGCCTCAAATTTTAAAACAGGTAAAACAGGTAATGAGATACTTTTAAAATCATTAAAAGAGGCTAGAGCAGAAGGTCTTGTTCCGTCTATTTACACGCATCCACTTGGACACTACGGTCATGCCGCTGGCCCTACGATCGGGATGTGGGATTCTCAAGGAGGGGTGCCAGGTACAGGAGATTACAAACTCTACGAGAACACGGCATATGCTATAGAACTTAATACAACAGTAACTATTCCGGAGTGGAATAAAGACATTAGAATTATGCTTGAGGAAGCAGGATTCTGGGGTGAAGATGGCTTTAGGTATGTTTCAGGAAGACAAGAGGAAATACTTATTGTAAAGTAGTATAGTTACGCTTTCGCGAAAAATTGAAAGAAAACCCTAAGAGTCCTTTCTAGGGTGATATTTCTCCATCACACGAGCGAGATCACTGCGGTCTACATGCATATAGATTTCGGTAGTTGTGATGCTCTCGTGACCTAACATTTGCTGAATACTTCTCAAATCGGCGCCATTTTGTAAAAGGTGGGTAGCAAAGCTGTGACGAAACGTATGCGGGCTAATACTTTTCTTAATTCCAGCTTTTACAGCGAGATCTTTTATGATTGTAAAAATCATGGCACGTGTGAGCTGGCGACCTCTTCTATTTAAAAATAGAATATCTACATGCTCTGGCTTGACGTCTATATGCGTTCGTATTTCATTACGGTAAATGTCGATATACTTTTGAGTATGCTCACTTATAGGGACAAAGCGCTGTTTGTCTCCTTTACCTATCACATTTATAAACCCTTCTTCAAAATATAAGTCAGAAAGTTTTAGGCTTATTAATTCTGTTACTCGAAGTCCGCAAGAATAGAGTGTTTCTAGCATTGCGCGATTACGTTCTCCCTGAGGCGTAGAGAGATTAATGGCGGAAATAAGAGCGTCTATTTCCTCTTCAGCTAATGTGTCTGGAAGTTTACGACCTAATCTAGGAGATTCTATAAGATCTAATGGATTATCTTTTCTATAATCTTCAAATATCAGGTAATTAAAAAAACCTTTAAGTCCAGAGATGATACGCGCTTGTGATCTAGCTTGTACTTCCTTTGCTATGGTATATATAAAATCTTGAATGTCATCTTTAGATATAGTAATAGGGTCTTGTGCACTATCTAATTGCTCTAGATGGCGCGTTAGTTTCTTTAAGTCTCGAGCATAATTGTCTATAGTGTTCTCAGAGAGACCACGTTCTATACGTAGGTAGCTTTTATAGTTTGATATGCCTGTTTCCCATTTCACGAAAGTGAAAATACAATTATTAAAGGATTCTCAATTAACAAGAGTTTAGAAAGTGCCTAACACGCATTTAACAGGATGATGGATAGCTTTGAATAACATTTAAAAACAAACACAAACACAAACATGAAAAAAATAGTAGTAGTAGCCATCGCAGCCTTATTTGGAACTGTAGCAGTTCAAGCACAAGACGAGGTGTCTTTTGGGGCAAAGGGAGGAGTTAACTTTGCAACCGTAGGAGGTGATGATTTTGATGATCCAGATGCAAGAACAAGTTTCCATTTTGGAGGATTTGTAGAAGTGCCTATCTCAGAGAAATTCTCAATACAGCCGGAGGTTTATTATTCGGGTCAAGGGTATGATATCCAGAGTGTTGATAACGGAGACGATGTTGAGTTTCAGCTAGATTATATTAATGTGCCAGTACTTGCAAAGTACTACTTTGTAGATGGGTTTTATGGGGAAGTAGGGCCACAAATAGGATTTAATGTAAATAGCGAGATCGATTCTAATCCTGATGGTGATTCTGGAGATATTAGCTTTAATAACGATGCCATAAACACGGTAGACTTTGCTGTTGTAGGTGGCTTAGGATATAAACTTAACAATGGTTTATTTTTTAACGCACGTTATAATCTAGGACTTTCTGACGTTTTTAGTAGTGAAGATTTAGGAGGTTTTGACCTTGATGCTCGTAATAGAGTATTTATGTTAGGAGCTGGATTTGCATTCTAGAAATTAATTAGTAAGAATTGTGAAAAGCGCCTCACTGTAGGCGCTTTTTTTACGCCTTGTAAATCTGTATTTTTATGCTTTCGCGAAAGCGTACTCAACAACTATATCCTATGAAATTACTTATAATTAATGGCCCAAATTTAAATATGCTCGGTAAGCGTGAACCAGAAATTTATGGGACTCAAACATTTGAAGACTATTTTACAAAACTTCAATTTGCATATAAGGATACAGAGCTTAGCTATTTTCAAAGTAATATAGAAGGAGAGCTCATTTCAAAATTGCACGAAGCAAATGATACATTTGATGGAGTGATTTTAAATGGTGCAGCTTATACGCATACCTCTGTGGGATTAGGGGATGCCGTAGCATCTATAAGTACACCTGTTATAGAAGTTCACATTTCAAACACATTTGCTAGAGAAGAGTTTAGGCATCATTCTTACTTGTCAAAATACGCAAAAGGGGTAATTATAGGTTTTGGTCTTAGAAGTTATGATCTCGCCATTGAGAACTTTTTGATGAAGGATTAAAAGAGATTTTAAACCGCTATGCAAAGCAGTTATTCTCTAAGCATGTCTCTTAAGTAAGATAATTTGCCATCTACATTACTAGGTACAGAAAGTCCTAGAATTTTACATATCATAGGGTATACGTGAATGTTTTTTACAGAAGGTAATCTTCCTCCCGCGTTTATCGCTGGACCTTTTGCATAAAGAATACCGTGCATATCTTTTAAAGCAGGAGTGAACCCATGTACACCAAAGACTTCTTGGTTTCCAGTTTTTCTTCTTTCGATACTCTTACTTGAACTAAAGTAATACCCATGATCAGGAATTACTTGTATGGGTCCCCAGTTTTTATTCTTTGGGACATACTCAAAATGTGGTGTGTCTTTGGTTTTATAAACCGTGAATTTGTTTTCTAGTTTCTTTAATTTATTGAAAATTTTATCTGTTTCCGCACTAGTATGAGGGTGTATATTGAGAATGACACCGTTGTCAATCATGTTGTAAAGCGCATCGTTAATTAGTGGCTCCGTACTAATGAGTTTTTCAATAGATTGCTCTGCCATACCATGGTCTGAGGTAATAACAATATTTACTGGTAATCCCGTGTTATCAACGCGACTGAATAAATTTCCTAGTGTACTATCTAGTTTAAAAAGCGCTTCTTTTAGTTTCTCTTTACTGTTTGGGCCGTAACGATGTCCAGTATCATCCATATCAGAGAAGTATAGAGTGATAAGATGTGGTCTTGTTTGTTCGGGCATTTCTAACCACTTTATTGCTTGATCTACGCGTTCTTGATTGGTTGCTTTCCCATCGTAATTATAATAGTAAGTAGGGTGTACACCTTGAATATCTGCTTCTGTGCCAACAAAAAAGTAACTAGCCGTTACCATACCTTCACTATTTGCATTTACCCATAATGGAGTTCCATTATAAAAAGACCCATCTACCACGGTCTCTCGATTACCTATGCTGTATGTTTTTTTCTTTTCATAATTATAATATGAGTTTGCAAGCAGGCCGTGATTATCAGGATACATTCCTGTTGCAATCGTGTAGTGATTAGGAAATGTTTTTGTGGGAAAAGATGGTATCAAGGAAGCAGCTTGAGATCCTTCTTGTATAAATGAACTTAAATGAGGAGGGTTATAAGTATTTACATAATCGTGTCTAAAACCATCGAGTGATATCAATATTACGTATGGTTTTTTTAAAGACTCTGCAGTATTTACTGTAGTAAGTGGAGCAAAACGATTTACGTTTGAAGCAGGTCCACACGACCCTAATATGAAGGAAATTACAAAGAGATGTAATAATTTAAAGAAATCAAAATGTTTCATCATACAGCTGTTAATTACCAACAGTAAAGCTAACTATTTTGAGAGGTTATAAAACAGAAAATCCTGCCTAAGGCAGGATTTTCTAAAAACTTCATATGAATAAAGTGTAGCTCTTATAGGTGAATTACTTCATCATAAGCATCTGCTACTGCTTCCATCACAGCCTCACTCATTGTAGGGTGTGGGTGGATGGTTTTTAATACTTCGTGACCTGTAGTTTCAAGCTTACGTCCTAAGACAGCTTCTGCAATCATATCTGTAACTCCTGCACCTATCATGTGACATCCTAGCCACTCACCATATTTTGCATCAAAGATTACTTTTACAAACCCATCTTTTGCTCCAGAAGCACTTGCTTTACCAGATGCAGAAAAAGGGAATTTACCTACTTTCAGTTCGTATCCAGCTTCTTTTGCTTGCTTTTCTGTCAGTCCTACAGATGCGATTTCTGGAGTTGCATACGTACATCCTGGTATGTTGCCGTAGTCTATTTTTTCTACGTTCATACCTGCAATTTTTTCTACACAAGTAATTCCTTCTGCAGATGCTACGTGAGCAAGAGCAGGACCAGGAGTTACATCTCCTATTGCATAGTAACCTGGCATGTTAGTTTGGTAAAAATCATTAACGATAATTTTGTCTTTATCTGTTACGATACCTACATCCTCTAAGCCTATGTTTTCAATATTAGTTTTGATTCCTACAGCACTTAATACGATATCAGCCTCAAGGATTTCTTCTCCTTTTTTAGTCTTTACCGTAGCTTTTACACCAGTCTTTGTTTTTTCAACTTTTTCTACAGAAGAGTTTGTCATCACTTTAATTCCAGCTTTCTTCATTGAACGCTCAAATTGTTTTGATACATCTTCATCCTCTACAGGAACAACGTTTGGTAAATACTCTACAATAGTTACTTCTGTACCCATTGTGTTATAAAAACTAGCAAACTCAACACCTATAGCTCCAGATCCTACTACAATCATAGATTTAGGTTGCTTCTCAAGTGTCATCGCTTTACGGTAACCTATTACCGTCTCACCATCTTGCTTAAGATTAGGTAACTCACGTGAGCGAGCGCCCGTTGCGATTATAATATGGTTTGCGCTATATTCTTTACCGTCTACATCTACCTTTTTACCAGGCTTGATCTTTCCGAAACCGTTTATAACGTCTATTTTATTTTTCTTCATTAAGAATTGAACACCTTTGCTCATTCCCTCTGCCACTCCACGACTACGTTTTACAACTGCAGTAAAGTCTTTTTCTACTCCTGTTGCTTTAAGACCATAGTCTTCTGCGTGATTTAAGTATTCAAATACCTGAGCACTTTTAAGAAGGGCTTTTGTAGGGATACAACCCCAGTTTAAACAAACGCCTCCTAGGCTTTCTTTTTCAATAACCGCAGTTTTTAAGCCTAACTGGCTTGCGCGTATTGCTGTTACATATCCGCCTGGACCACTTCCTAAAACGATTACATCATATTTGCTCATATCTAGATTTTTTTAAGTCTAATTATTGTAGTTCAAAAATACGGATTATCCCGTCATATATAAAACACAAAAACCGAAGTGTTTGCTTCGGTTTTAATTGTTGTTTTTACGCTTTCGCGAAAGCGTAATTCTTATTTTTCAAAATCTATACTTAGTGAATTTACACAGTATCGTTGTCCGCTTGCAGTAGGGCCATCGTCAAAAACGTGTCCTAAGTGAGAACCGCAATTAGAACATAGAATTTCCGTTCTTATCATTCCCAGTGATTTGTCACGTACATACTCTACAGTTCCTGGGATGGACTCGTCAAAACTAGGCCATCCACAACCACTGTCAAATTTTGATGCGCTTTCAAAAAGCTTTTGGTCACAGGCACCGCAATGGTAAGCGCCTTCTTCGTTGTGTAGATTATAAGTTCCAGTAAATGGGCGTTCTGTTCCTTTTTCTCTCAGTATGCGATAACGTTCTGGGCCTAGCTCCTCGAGCCATTCTGCCTCCGTTTTTTGTATTGGGTAACTCATATTATTTTGATTCTGGCACAAATACGAGTGCATCTCCATTAATACAATGTCTTTTTCCTGTAGTTTCTTTAGGTCCGTCGTTAAAAACGTGTCCTAGATGTCCTCCACATGTAGCACAATGCTCTTCGGTTCTTGTATAACCAAGTTTACGATCAGAGCTATATGCTATATTTCCTTCTATACCTCTGTCAAAACTAGGCCAGCCAGTTCCACTATCAAATTTATTTTTTGTTTTAAAAAGCGGTGTGTCACAAGCAGCACAGTGAAAAGTTCCCGCTTCTTTTACATTATTGAGCGGGCTAGAGTTAGGTCGCTCTGTACCTTCTAAACGCAATACATAATATTGTTCTTCGGTTAGCTGTGCTTTCCATTCCGCATCTGTTTTTGTAACCTCAAAGCTTTCTTTTTTGCTCTCTTGAGCAGACCCTGTGCAACTAGTAAAAATGCTTAATAAAGCAAATACTCCTATTATTCTTTTCATATCAATTTTCTTTTTAAGTAAAGTTAATTCATTACTGTAGACTTGGTCGTTAAAGCATTGTGAAAATGACATGGTATCCTCAATTTTAAACTTGTATATAACGACATAAAATATACATCTGCTGGTCATGTATTGTAATAATATTATTAATAAATTATGATATCCCTTGATTTTGTACCTTATAAATGTGAATAATTCATGCTTAGTTATTTATGATTTAACCTATATTTAATAGCTCATAAAGAGTTGTACTCTTAATAATAGTTACATTTAAGATATTACCTAATTACCTGAAACTATGAATATTCTTCATGTAAGTGCCGAGTGTTATCCTGTTGCAAAAGTAGGCGGGCTAGCAGATGTGGTTGGTGCTCTCCCAAAATATCAAAATCGCATAGGTCATACTGCTGCGGTGATAATGCCGTATTATAAAACGAGCTGGGTGGAACGGGCGACAGGTTCTATAGTCTTTTTTCACAACATAGTCATAGAGGGTACAACGTATTTTGGCGAAGTTATAGATGTAGATAATGAGCTGGGTTTTCCATTGTTTTTAGTCAGAATCACAGAGCTTACAGATAGAAGGAAGGTATATGGATATGAAGATGATCCATTGCGTTTTGTTGCTTTTCAACGAGTAGTGCTACAATGGGTGTTAAGTTTAAAGAAAAAACTAGATATCATGCATTGCCATGATCATCATACAGGATTTATACCTTTTATGATGCAACGTTGCCCAGAGTTTGATAGCCTTATGAAAGTACCTACCTTACTTTCTATACATAATGCGCAGTATCAAGGTAACTTCTCACACGATATGGTTGGAATGTTACCACGCTTTCGCGAAAGCGATAAAGGACTCCTAGATTGGTACGGTGATATAAACCCACTTGCTGCTGCTATTAAATGTGCATGGCGAGTGAATACTGTATCTCCATCATATATGGTGGAATTACAAGAAAAAGCAAATGGACTAGAAGGCTTGCTTAGAGACGAAAAATCAAAGTGCGTGGGGATTCTAAACGGTATTGATGCCGAAACATGGAACCCTGCTACAGATGATTACCTTATTAAAAATTATACAATAAGAACGAGAGTTAAAGGCCGTGAGGCTAATAAAAAGGCTATTTGTGATGAGTTTGGGTTAGACGCCTCAAAACCACTTTTCGGGTTTATAGGTAGGCTGGTCTGGGAGAAAGGAGCAGATTTATTACCTGAGATTATTGATACTGCTTTAAAACAGCATGATATTAATATCATTTTATTAGGGAGCGGCTCGCAAGAAGTAGAACGCCAGCTAGAGGAACTTAAGACCAAGTATAAAGGAAGATATAATGCTCATATAGGTTATGAAGAAAGGATGTCACATCAAGTATATGCTGGAGCAGATTTTCTTTTAATGCCTAGTAGGGTTGAACCTTGCGGTTTAAATCAGTTATATAGCTTAAGATATGGTTGTATGCCTATTGTGCGACGCACTGGAGGGTTAAAAGATACAGTTATAGATATAGGGGATGGCGGTCATGGTATTTGTCATGATCAAACTTCTGTATGGGATGTTGTATACAGCATAGAGCGCGCTTCTCTTTTTTATAAGGATAAGAAAGCCTTTAGTGCAAATCAAAAACAAATGATGGAGATAGACCACAGCTGGGAAAACGCAGCAGAAACCTATGTCTCATTATATAAAGAAATGATACCTAAGGAAGTCAACATAAAAAAATAAAAATACCAAACTCTAAAAGCAACACAAACATGAATAAGGAAGTACTAGCAATAATATTAGGGGGCGGTCAAGGCTCAAGATTATATCCACTCACAGCACAAAGATCAAAACCCGCAGTTCCCATAGCAGGAAAATATCGTCTAGTAGATATTCCTATTTCAAATTGTTTGAATTCCAATATTAAAAGGATGTTTGTGTTAACTCAGTTTAACTCGGCTTCCCTTAATAAGCATATTAAGCACACTTATCAATTTTCATATTTTTCTGACGCATTTGTAGATATTCTTGCAGCTGAGCAAACTCCAGAAAATAAAGGTTGGTTTCAAGGCACTGCAGATGCTGTAAGACAGTGTTTACACCACTTTAAAGGTTATGAGTCTGATTATATTATGATACTCTCTGGAGATCAATTATATCAGATGGATTTTAATGAAATGCTAGATGCTCATAAGGCTTCTGGAGCAGAGATAAGTATTGCATCACTGCCGGTAAATGCAAAAGACGCGACATCGTTTGGTATTCTCAAAACTAAAGATGACAATATGATTGACTCTTTCATAGAAAAACCAGCTGCCGAACTTCTTCCAGAATGGGAATCTGAAGTTTCACCAGCAATGAAGAGCGAGGGTAAACACTATCTCGCATCTATGGGGATTTATATTTTTAATAAAGATTTATTGATTAATCTGCTAGAGGGGACGGATACCATGGATTTTGGAAAAGAGATTATTCCGCAATCTATAGAAAACCATAAGGTACTTAGTTATGCCTATGAAGGGTATTGGACAGATATAGGGAATATCGATTCCTTTTTTGAGGCAAACATAGATCTAACGTCAGATATACCTAAGTTTAATTTATTTAATAAAGGGCAAAGTATCTTAACGAGACCACGTGTATTACCACCAACAAAAATCTCTGGAACAACGCTTGAAAAATCTATAGTAGCGGAGGGTAGTATCGTACATGGTAGTCGTATTGCAAATTCTGTCATAGGAATACGATCACGTATAGGTAAAGGTACAGTTATAGAAAATTGTTACGTGATGGGAAGTAATCGCTTCTTAGATCTTGAAGAGATTAACTCCGCTCGTGATAAAGGAATCCCACACGTAGGTATAGGAGATCGCTGTTTTATAACTAACTGTATTATTGATAAAAATGCAAAAATAGGTGACGATGTTCGTATTACTGGAGGAAAGCATCTAGACGATGTAGAAACAGATACTTATGTAGTGCGGGATGGCATCGTGGTTGTAAAGAATGGAGCTACTATAGTGTCAGGAACAACTATTTAATGGCAGAAGTAATAGCACATAGCTTATTTACAGCATTTGACATTGACCTTTTTAAGGGAGGAAAACACTACCGTCTCCATGATAAAATGGGTAGTCACGCCATAACTGTAGACGGTGTAGATGGAACTTATTTTTCCGTATGGGCACCTAGTGCAAAACGCGTATCTGTAGTAGGTAATTTTAATTACTGGAATGAGGACGAGCATATTCTCAACGTACGATGGGATGGAAGCGGGATTTGGGAAGGTTTTATCCCAAAAGTATCTCATGGTGAAGTATACAAATACAAAATTCACTCCAACCACAACGGTGTTGTTACAGAAAAGGCAGACCCGTATGCGAGACGAGCAGAGCACCCACCTCAAACCGCTTCTGTAGTTTATAAAACAAATCATAACTGGAAGGATGGTGCGTGGATGAAAAAACGCCACAAGCATAATAGTCTTAGTGCACCTTACTCGGTGTATGAGATGCACCTAGGGAGTTGGAGAAGAAAGCAGGAAGAAAGAAACCGCAGCCTTAGTTATACCGAACTAGCCAGCGAACTCGTGGCTTACGTAAAAGAATTAAACTTTACACATGTGGAGTTTATGCCAGTAATGGAGCATCCCTATGATCCTAGTTGGGGTTATCAAATTACAGGATATTTTGCGCCTACCTCTCGATTTGGATATCCTGAGGAGTTAATGACTTTGATAGATGCGTTGCATCAAAATGACATTGGAGTAATTTTAGACTGGGTACCTTCTCATTTTCCAGAAGATGCGCACGGTCTTGGTAACTTTGATGGGACAGCCTGTTACGAGCACCCAGATAGAAAGAAAGGATGGCATCCCGACTGGAAGTCACTTATATTCAATTACGAACGTAGTGAAGTGAGAAGCTTCTTGATTAGTAATGCGCTCTTCTGGTTAGAGCAATATCACGTAGATGGCTTGAGAGTAGATGCTGTAGCTTCTATGCTTTACCTCGATTATAGTAGGGAAGAAGGCGAGTGGGAGCCTAATGATCAAGGAGGGAGAGAAAACCTCGCTGTAATTTCGTTTCTAAAGGAGCTTAATGCAGAGGTGTATGCTAGTTTTCCAGATGTTCAAACCATTGCAGAGGAGTCTACTAATTTTCCAGCAGTGAGTAGGCCAGTATTTTCAGGAGGTTTAGGTTTTGGGATGAAGTGGATGATGGGATGGATGCACGATAGCCTTGCTTACTTTAAAAGAGATACTATCTATAGAAATCATCACCACAATGAGATTAGCTTCTCAATGACCTATGGTTTTACAGAAAACTTTATGCTACCCTTATCTCATGATGAGGTGGTTTATGGTAAAAATTCTATTATAGGTAGAATGCCTGGTGATGAGTGGCAACGCTTTGCAAATCTTCGTCTTCTGTATACCTATATGTATACGCATCCGGGTGGGAAATTGCTATTTATGGGAAGCGAATTTGGTCAAGGTACAGAGTGGAATTTTCAAGAACAACTAGATTGGTACGTGCTAGAATATGATATTCACAAAGCAGCACTAAGTGCTTTTAAAGATATTAATGGTCTGTATACAAGTACACCAGCATTGTACGAGAAGCAATTTGAACCAGAAGGTTTTGAATGGATTGCACATGACGATAATACAAATGCCGTACTAAGTTACATTAGAAGGGGCAATGATGAGAATAGTGTAGTTGTGTGTGTGTTTAATATGACACCTACACCCCAACCTCAGTATCGCATAGGGTTACCTTTTAAAGGAAGCTTACGCGAAATATATAACAGCGACGCAAGTAAGTATGCTGGTACTGGTGATTATCATAACAAAGCATTAGATGTTACCCAAACCTCTTGGAATGGAAAAGATCACTCGGCGGTGGTGAAAATAGGGCCTTTGGCGGGAGTGATTTTTGAATTGAAGAAGTAGTTAGTGACTACATTTCAATTTGGTAAACAGAGAAAATAATGAGGCTTATATAAATGCACACTTGCGGGACTCTATAACCCCGATTGTAATGAAAATCCCGCAAGAGCAGACCCAAGTCGCGATGAGGAATTGTAATGTAAAGCGGGATGAAGATCTAGATAAAGAGCAATGATTGTGTGTTCTAAATCCTCTAAAAGTCATATAAATACCATTTCTGAGCTTACGAAAACGTTAGCGTTAATAACTAATTACGAATTAACTTCATTTTTACACGATATAGTGTTTATTTGAGAGTAAAATAACAATTACCATGATTGTAAATACCGAATTAGAGCAAAAAGGGAATCAATTTCCTAAAAAGGTGGTAGATGTCAAACAAGAGACAGATATCTTATATTTTACTACCTCAAATGAGGTGATTTTAGAACTTACTGTGCTGCGAGATAGTGTGATACGTTTTCGCTTTGCAACAGGTGGCGTTTTTGAGCCAGACTTTTCTTATGCGATAGATGAAGATGCTCCTCGTGGCTACAATCATCTAGAGCTTACAGATGATGATAACTATTATCATGTAAACACCGCAAAGCTTCATATACGTATTGAAAAAGAGAGCCTACAGACCAGTATTTATGATACAGAAGGTAATCTCATAAACGAAGACGAATTAGGTTTTCACTATGAGGAGAGCTTCCAGTATGGAGGTAATATAGTTAAGATGAGTAAGAAGGCGCAGCATGCTGAGTCCTATTACGGGCTAGGTGATAAGCCTATGCATTCTAACTTACGAGGAAAACGAGTACATAACTGGGCAACAGATCAATATGCATTTGCAAAGGATCAAGATCCTATATATAAAGCCGTCCCTTTTTACATAGGGCTACATCAAAAGAAGGCATACGGTGTGTTTTTTGACAACACCTTTAAAACTTATTTTGATTTTGCTCATGAGCGTATGGGAGTTACAAGCTTTTGGGCTCAAGGAGGTGAGATGAATTATTACTTCATCTATGGTCCTGAGATGCCAGATGTGGTAGCGAGTTATACAAACCTTACAGGAGTTCCTGAGTTGCCACCGTTATGGGCACTGGGGTATCACCAGTGCAAGTGGAGTTATTTTCCAGAAAGCAATGTAAAGGAGATTGCAAGTAAATTTCGCGAACTCAAAATTCCTTGTGATGGGATTTATCTAGACATCGATTATATGGATGGCTGGAGATGTTTTACATGGAATAAAGATCATTTTCCTGACCCTAAGAGAATGGTAAAAGAACTAGCAGATGATGGTTTTAAAACCATTGTGATCATAGATCCAGGGATTAAAATAGATAAAGATTATTGGGTTTATAATGAAGGTGTAGAAAATGACTACTTCTGTAAACGCGCAGATGGTCCAGCTATGAAAGGTAAAGTATGGCCGGGAGAGTGTAATTTTCCTGATTATACAAACCCTGAGGTACGCGATTGGTGGGCTGGTTTATTCAAAGAGCTTATTCAAGATGTAGGCGTAAAAGGAGTGTGGAATGATATGAATGAGCCTGCAGTGATGGAGGTTCCAGGAAAAACATTTCCTCCAGATGTGCGTCATAATTACGACGGGCACCCTTGTAGCCACTTAAAAGCACATAATATTTACGGTACTCAAATGGCTCGCGCTACTTATGAAGGAGTGAAGAAATTTGCGTATCCTAAACGTCCTTTTGTAATCACAAGGTCTGCATACTCAGGAGCGCAACGTTACACAAGTTCTTGGACGGGTGATAACGTGGCTAGCTGGGAGCATTTATGGGTAGCAAATATCCAAGTGCAACGTATGTGTATCTCAGGGATGAGTTTTACAGGTACAGATATAGGAGGATTTGCAGAGCAACCTACGGGAGAGCTTTATGCTAGATGGATACAGCTAGGAGTTTTTCATCCTTTCTGCCGTACACACTCCTCTGGGCATCATGGAGACCAAGAGCCGTGGACCTTTGACGAAGGTGTGACAGATATCGCTCGTAAATTTATCAACTTGCGTTATAGATTATTACCTTATTTATATACTATGTTTTATGAGTATATCAAGAAAGGCACGCCATTATTAAAGCCGCTTGTATATTTTGATCAAGATGATGCGCAAACGCATTATCGTACAGACGAGTTTATCTTTGGACATCATATTCTAGTTTGTCCGATACTAGAGCCAAATGCTAAAGGACGTCGTATGTACGTTCCTAGAGGACAATGGTATAACTACTGGACTAAGCAAATTGTACAAGGAGGTAAAGAGCAGTGGGTGGATGCAGATATTGACGAGATGCCATTGTTTGTAAAAGAAGGAACCATCTTACCTAAGTATCCTATACAGCAATATGTAGGAGAGCTTGAGATAGAGCAAGTAGAACTTGAGGTGTACTACGGTCTAGGTAAAAATGCTTCAAAATTATATGAAGATGCTCAAGATGGATACGATTATAAAAAAGATCGTTACAGTTACCGCACCTTCAAAATGGTAGGTAGAGAGAAAGACTGGATTATACAACAGCACAAACGTGGGGACTTTATTACTACATATGACACTTTTAGAATACACTTAATAGGTTTACCGTTTGAAATCACGACTATAGAGTTAGATAATGAAGAGATTTCTATGGAAGATGTGCATTTTGACCCGAAAGCTTGTGCTTTAATCATTAAGAAAGATTTCACAGAGCTACACCTAAGCGGTATTTAACATTTGCGTATTTTTATATTCTGATTTAAAACCATCATTATGAAACTTAAAAATACATTTGTTCTTATCATGACTTTACTTCTTGTATGTGCATGTAAGACAAGCCCGTTTACAGGCAAGAAGACACTTAACTTTGTAAGTAACGATCAGTTATTTCCAATGGCATTCCAGCAGTATGACGCATTTCTATCTGAAAATAATGTGATTACTGGAACAGCAGATGCTAATATGGTAAAGCGTGTAGGTGAAAAAATAGCCGTAGCAGCAGAGCGTTACCTTACGGCATTAGGAGAGCCTGGATATTTACAAGATTACCGCTGGGAATATAATCTAGTAAAAGATGAAGCAGTAAATGCCTGGTGTATGCCAGGAGGAAAGATTGTAGTGTACACTGGGATTTTACCAATTACTCAATCTGAAACTGGACTTGCCATGGTAATGGGACATGAGCTTGCTCACGCACTTGCAGATCACGGTGCACAACGTATGAGTGCTGCACAATTACAACAATATGGAGGTGTTGCCACTGCTATTGCGGTAGGAGGTCAAGATCAAGCAAAGCAGCAGCAAATCATGCAACTTTATGGTATAGGTTCACAAGTAGGAGGGATGCTTCCTTTCTCACGTAGCCATGAAACTCAAGCAGACGAGATAGGTATTGTAATCGCTGCTATAGCTGGATACAACCCTGATGAAGCAGCAGAGTTATGGAAACGTATGAAAGCTGCAAGTGGAGGTGAAGCACCACCACAGATTATGAGTACGCACCCATCATCAGATAGTCGTATTGCAAATCTTACTGCCAAAGCGCCAATGGCCAGAGCAGAAGCTGCAAAATTTGGCGTGACGAGCTTCAAATAAGAAATTACAATAATATATAGTTTAAAAAGCTGTGCACTCGCACAGCTTTTTTATTTTAGTGCTATGAAAGAACAACTCAAAAAAGGTGACAAGAAATTATTAAATGCTTGGGCATTTTATGACTGGGCAAACTCCACCTACAGTCTTGTCATTGCATCTGCTATATTTCCATTATTTTATGGAGCTCTTTTTAGAGGAGCCGGTATAGAAGAGATTGAAGTTTTTGGGATGATGCTGCGTCGTAGCCCGCTTATATTTTATACCACAGCGGTTGCCTTTTTAATAGTAGCTATTATTTCTCCTATTCTCTCTGGAGTGGCAGATTATCTGGGCAATAAGAAATTCTTTTTAAAACTCTTTTGCTATCTAGGAGCTTTCTCTACAATAGGTTTATACTGGTTTAGCCTTGAGCATATATACTTGAGTCTTACGTTATACGCATTGGGACTTATAGGTTTCTGGGGAAGTCTAGTTTTTTACAATTCATACTTGCCAGATATTGCGCATCCGGAGCAGCATGATAAGATAAGTGCAAAGGGATATTCCCTAGGGTACATAGGGAGCGTGCTGCTACTTGTAGTTTGTCTAGCAATGATACTTGGGTATGAAACATTTGGTTTTGAAGACGAAGGTTTCCCCACACGTTTATCATTTGTTCTTACTGGAGTCTGGTGGATAGGTTTTAGTCAGTATACCTACGCCTATTTGCCTCAAGGAAATCAAGCACAAGGAAAGCTTACCAAAGATGTATTCTTTAATGGCTTTAAGGAGTTAAGAGCTATTTGGTCGTCTATGCAAGACCAACTACGTCTTAAAAAGTATCTTATCGCCTTTTTTGTATACAGTATGGCCGTACAGACAGTGATGCTTGCTGCAGCATATTTTGGAGAGCAAGAACTAGAGTGGGGTAGTGATAGCGAGCGCACGACGGGATTAATTGTGAGTATACTTTTAATACAACTTGTAGCAGTGCTGGGAGCTATACTTACTTCAAAACTTTCGGCGCGTGTGGGTAATATAAAGGCACTGGTAATTATTAATATTATTTGGATCGTAATTTGTGGCTGGGCATACTTTGTGTATACGCCGTTCCAATTTTACATTACTGCTGGGTTTGTAGGTTTAGTAATGGGTGGTATACAATCACTATCACGATCTACCTATGCTAAGTTTTTACCAGAAACAGAGGACACCACCTCATACTTCAGCTTTTATGATGTTGCCGAGAAAATAGGGATCATCATCGGTATGTTTCTATATGGTTTCATAGAGGAACTTACTGGAAGCATGCGCTATTCGATTGTGTTTTTAATTTTATTTTTTGCAGCAGGTGTCTTACTATTACTTCGAGTGCCTAAAGACAGAACGGTAATTACGTAGGTTACGCTTTCGCGAAAGCGTAAAAAAATCCCGCTATTACAAGTAGATTGGGTTTCTTTAAAATTTATTATTCAATATTTAAGTTGCTACGGCATATAAGAGATAGTTATGGCTGGATTTATTCAAGAATTCAAAAATTTTGCGATTAAGGGTAACATGATTGACATGGCAGTAGGTATTATTATAGGCACTGCTTTTAATAATGTGGTAAATACTATTGTAAAAAAAGTAGTGATGCCACCACTTTCGTTACTTACAGATGGTATAAACCTATCCGATAGAAAATACCTTTTACGTGCAGCCGAAGGGGAAGTGACAGAGATAGCAATAGGTTATGGAGAGCTTATTGAGGTGTCCATAGATTTTTTGGTAATCGCAATTACCATTTTTGTAGTGATTAAAGGAATAAATAGATTTAAGGATAAAGCAGAAGATCCTAAAAATACAGAAGAAAAAACTCCTAAAAATATTGAGCTCCTTTCAAATATTGAACATCTTATGCAAGAGCAAAATAAGTTGCTAAAGGCTCGCAATGGCTCATAACCTAAGCACAAAACAGTCCAATAATTTGATTATGTTTGTGTTTCAGATTTAGAAATTCCTACTACGATGAAAAAACTACACGTTTTATTTTTATTTATAATGATGATTGCCGTGACGGTGACCTCTTGTGATGACGAACCTCTAGAAGGAGTTTTTAGCGTTACAGGTGATGGCTCTGATCCTGATGCGATAGATCCCGATAGTGAAGAATGTCAGACAGCGTTTGATGTTCTGGCTGTAACGCAGGCTACATTTTCTGGAGCAACTGCTTCAAATTATGCTCAAGCATGTGAAGCATACTCGATAGCCCTGCAGGCAACTATTGCAGTTTGTGGAGACTCCTCTGGGGAACTACAATCAATGCTTACAAGTCTAGGCGACTGCTCAACAGCAGACCCGTGTTTACAAGCTAGAGTAGCCACAAACGTTGCTTTAGCAGCTTTTAGTAATGCTAGTAGTGATAATGAAGAGCAGCTTTGTGTTGCATATAGCAACGCCTTATCTGCTCAGATAGCTGCCTGCGGTGATGCAGATGGTAATATCCAATTGACTATTGATTCTCTAAACTGTGGAGGTGATTGTGCCGCTGCACAAGAAGCTGCGTTAGTAGCGCAAGAAGAATTTAATGCGGTAGATACAGAGGATGAAGATGCATTGATAGCTGCATGTCAAATCTATACGGCAGCATTAGAAGAAGAAATAGCTGCATGTGGAGACGAAGATGGAAGTCTTACAGCTATTCTAGAAGACTTAGGAGATTGCTCGTCGCCAGCGCGAGATGGCTTTGTACAAGGAACCGTAGGAGGCGATTTTATAAACTTTAATACAACGAATGTTTCTATAAGTGGCTCTTTGCTAAGTGTAGTGAGCACAGACATGGATACGGGAGATACTTTTAGATTTGACATCGTGCTAGAACAAACGGGAGATAGTGTGATGCAAAACACAATTATAACTAAAGATGGTGTTGTGCACACACCATCTATAGAAGCGACGACTCCATTTGTAAATAATATCACTGCAAACGATGGTACTACAATCGTAGGAACTTTTTCTGGAGCCTTTACAAATCCAGATGACGAAGAAGTACTCACAGTAGATGGAGTGATTAACATTGTCTATTAATATCTATAAACGACATTATTTTAAAGAGCATCTGTAATCAGATGCTTTTTTTATGTGTTATTATTAATGATGGCTCATTTATTGTACATTTAATTCTATGAAAAAAATATATATGAAAGGTATAGCTATTGCTATGCTCATGTTTGTGACTGCGACTGTATGCGCTCAAAGGGAGCGAGTAAAAGGAAGTAGAAATGTGAAAGATGTATCTGAAGTATTACGCCCATTTACAGATATTAAAGTAACAGATGGTCTAGAAGTAACACTTATAGCAGATTCTCAACCAGGCTATGATCTTGAGATGGATGATAACCTTATAGAACTCATAAGCTTTGATGTGCGTGATAGTCTATTGTTAGTTTCGGCTAGAAAAGATATCAGAAGTGCAAAACGTCTTAATATTACCGTGCGTTTTGTTACGCTCAATTCTGTAAGTCTAGATGCTAAGAGTAAAGTGAAAGCGCAATCCATTCTTAAAGCAGATTCTTTTACAGGAAACTTTCTAGATGATAGCCAGTTTCAAGGGGAGATAAAAGCAACCCAAGCTACCATAACGGCAAATTCAAATTCAAAAATAGAGATGGATTATATGGGAGATGATCTGACTGTGAGTGTTACAGATAACGCTTTCGCGAAAGCAGATATCAACACTAAAAAATTCACGCTCTCGGCATCTGAAAGAACAGACCTAGAGTTAATGGGAAATGCTCAAACGGTAACGCTGGATTTAAAAGATAATGCAGAGTGTAGAGCTCAAACTTTTAATACAGATGTGATTAATGTAATAGGCGTAGGAAGCACAACAACAATTGTAACTGCAGATCAAGAGATTGTTGTAGATCTTGCAGATAAAGCACAACTTCAAGTATATGGTGAACCTAAATTAACGATAGAACGTTTTACAGGAACTTCAAAAATCTTAAAGAAAGAGGAATAGTTGTATTCCATAAGTCAATAAAAAATGCCCTAATAAGAGGGCATTTTTTTGTTATAAAGAAGAGTTTAAAAACTATCCTCTTGTAATATCTCCAGATCCAGAAACCTTAGTGTCTTGCTTTGTTGGATTACCCAGATACTCAATATCTCCAGACCCAGTTACACGGGCTTTGATACTTTTTTCACAAGCTACGCGTATGTCACCAGATCCAGTTACCTGAGCATCTACCATTTCTGCTTTAAAACGTCCTGCTTCTATATCACCAGATCCAGTAACTTTTACAGTATGGTCTTTTGTGTAGCCTTTGAGAATAAGATCACCAGATCCTGTAACGCGACTCTCTGTGCGATTTGCCTCCACAATAAGAGCAACATCTCCAGAACCTGAGACAGAAACCTCAAAAGTATTTGCTTTGATTACATCATCACTCATAATCTCCCCAGATCCTGATAATGATACACGATCTAAATCTCTAAAAGGGATTTTAATTTTAATATCCTTTCCGTAGCTCGTCTTTAGATTTTGTTTGTTTTGAACTTTGATAGTAAGTCTATCGCCGTTTACTTCTGTTTCAACATAATCTAGTAAGTTACTTTCTCCTTGTAATGTGATTTCTCCTTCATTACCTGCAACAAGTGTCACGTCAAAGAAACCTGCAATGCTTATCTCGTCATATTCACCCACGTTGCGTGTTTCGGTTTCTTCTTGACCATTACCTTTTACTCCCTTTCCCCACCATTGCGCATGGATTTGTGTACTTACTAAAAGAATAAAACTGAGTGCGATTAATTTTTTCATAATTGTTGTTTTGATGATTGATTATTAGTTTTTGAATAAAGTAACACCACCATATTCTGAGTTGATGTTTACGTGGTTATTAGTATTAGAGTTCCCTCTATATCCTTCATAATACTTGTCTGAAGATTCTATACGCTCCTTATTAAAAGTTAGATCTTCTTTACCGCTTAATCCAGCATACTCGAGTTTTATAGCAAACGTAAAGCTGTATTGAGGGTTATAGCCTACTTTAATACCGGTGTAGTCACTTTGTATAGAGATGTCTCCAGCATCACTTGCCAGCTCCTCTATGCGTATACTTCCATAATCTGCATTGATATTTAGATCTCCATGTACTACACCAATTTTTGCAGAGATGTAATCTCCTCGACCTATAATATCTTTAGTGTCTCCAGTAATTACAGAGCCATAGTCGCAGTTGTAATTTAGATTCTCAATACGTCCAAATTCTGACTTGCTATAATCTGCATTAAGTTCGATATCTCCACCTCTTTCTAAGAAGAAGCTTGAGTAGTCTGCATTAATGCGCCCACTTCTCATGTAACCTATGGTGCTATTTTTAGTATAATCAAAGTTGAGGTAGTTATTTTCTGCTAGCAGTTCGCCTATCGTGATTTTCCCATAGTCACAATTTATTTTTGCATTTCCCTCTAGGCGGTCTATGTTTATACCTCCATAATCATTGCTTACATCTACCACACTAGTTGCTGGAAGTTTAATGGTATAGTTAATTTCCATATTAACATTGCTGTTTTTCCAACTGTTCCACCATGATCTGCTACTGCTTTTTTCGAAGTTTGTTTTTGCGCTCACATAGCTACTTGATCCTTCAAAATTGACATCTATTTCGTCTAGTTTTTCTTTTACACGATCCTCGTCATTACCATTAGTTCTTACTAGAACTTCAATGACGATTCTATCTTCGTTCCAGCTTACCATATTGACATTTCCGTAGCTATTGTCAATCACTAGTTTTACATCTGGGTTTACAGTATATTCCTTTTTGATTCTCTTTTCCTTAGTGTATTTCCCCTGAGGATCTACACTTGCGGCCATCATGATAGAAGGGATCATGAGCACTATAAGTAAGAGTTGTGTTATTTTCGTTTTCATAAGTTTATAATTTGAGTAACTATAGCGTTACGGCTTTTTCAATAGCATTTAATTCTTTGATGGCATCCATTTGTTCTACTACATGTTGTAGAAGGTCAATTCTATTCTGGAAGTTATCTATCATTGCGTAGATCACACGCTTGTCTTCTCCACTTTCAGAAAGGTCTTTTTTTAAATCATCATAGTTTTTCTCTAAGATTTCAAGTTGTTTTATGGCATCCATAACCATGGCTTGGTTTTCTGGATTCATGTTCTCCTTAATCTCAAAGAGCTCACGTTCTATTGTTTTTGTAAAGAAATCCTGCGTGTTTTCCATTTCTGGAGAAACATCTGCGAGTTCCTTAGCTTTAGGTGTAGCGTTAAACTGTGTAAACATTAATCCTGCAAGAAGAATCACACTCGCTGCAATAAACAGCGGTCGCATCCATTGTATCGTTTTTGTTTCCTTTGCAGGAATATCTTCTGTAGCTTGCGCCTGTAATTTTGCTAGAAAATTAGCTTTGTGATCTGCACTAGGTGCAGCGGTATCCAGGCGTCCTTCCAGACGTTTAAATACTTGATCTATAGGTTCCTTTTTCATTGTTGTTTAATAGTTTTCGTAAGCTGTCTTTTGCTCTTGACACCATGGTTCTACAGTTTGCATAGCTTACATTCATAATCTCACTCATTTCCTCGTAGTCATAACCTTCTATAAGATGTAAAGACAGTGATTGTCTATAATTATCTTTAAGCATACTCATAGCATGAACGACTTCTTGTGCTCTCACACTTGTGAGGTCTACCTCACTCACACCTTCTGCATCATCTTCTATTTTATATAAATGATCTTCTAGCGGTGTCTCATCGAGCTTCTTTCCTTTGTTATAAGCATTGAGGCTGTTGTTTACCACAATACGTTTTAACCAACTCCCAAAGGATGCCTCACCTTTATAACTATCCAGCTTTGTAAAAGCACTCAAGAAGGACTCTTGCATAATATCTTCTGCCTCTGCTTCGTGTTTCACAATGCGTAGCGAAGTGTTGTACATCGCTTTGTAGTAGCGGTTATACACCTCCATTTGAGCACCCTGATTACCTTGCTGGCACAGTGTTATTAATTCGGTTATTTGATGGTTGGTAAAATTCACTTTTGGTTCATTCTATAGTAAAGATGCGTGTTTTATTTCTTTGTTACACTTTCGTAAAAATTTTATAACATTATCTTGAATCGCTCTAATACAAGTAGATAATTACATTATAGATAAAGAACGCGCATTTGTGTTGTTTCTTCAAATTTTCGCGAAAGCAAAGTACTCGCTTGGCACAACAATTGAATTAAAGCTTACCGTGAGGGTAACCATTATCTTATAATAGGCTAAACTCGCTATATTTAAAGAGAATACTAATAGTTATACATCCACAGGGCGCATAGGAATATGCGACATTGTGGCACACATTATATATGGCAAAACCAAAATTTACAACATTAGACAGATTGTCACTGCAAGAGATAGATGGAGATGCAGAATTAATCCCGTTAATGACTCCAGAAGATGAGGAGGCAATTAATAACGAGGAGCTTCCAGAAAGCTTGCCTATTTTACCTTTACGTAATACGGTGCTTTTTCCTGGAGTAGTTATTCCTATTTCGGCAGGAAGAGATACTTCTATAAAGCTTATTGATGAAGCAAATAAGGGAGGGAAAGTAGTAGGAGTAGTGGCGCAAAAGGATGAAGAAGTAGAAAATCCAACTGCAGATGATATTCATAAAGTAGGTGTAGTAGCACGTATTTTACGTGTGCTTAAAATGCCTGACGGTAATGTTACAGTTATCATACAAGGTAAAAAACGCTTTGAGGTAGATCAAGTAACGCAGGTAGAGCCTTATATGAAGGCTACTATTAAGGAATATGTAGAAGTACGCCCAGAAGCAGGAGATCAAGGTTTTAAAGCAGTTATCGATTCTATAAAAGAATTGTCGCTTAAGATTATCCAAGACTCTCCAAATATACCTTCAGAGGCTTCCTTTGCAATTAAGAATATCCAGAGTGATTCTTTCTTAATCAACTTTGTGAGTTCAAACATGAACCTCTCTGTTGCAGAGAAGCAAGAGCTTCTTAACATAGACGACTTGCATATGCGAGCACTTGAGACGCTTAAGTTTATGGATATGGAGCGCCAGAAGCTGGAGCTCAAAAATGATATCCAGAGCAAGGTTCAAAATGACATGAGCCAGCAGCAGCGTGAGTATTTCTTGCACCAGCAAATGAAGACTATCCAAGAAGAACTGGGAGGCGCAAGCTCTGAGGATGATCTAGAAGAAATGCGTGCACGCGCAAAGAAAAAGAAGTGGGATGCAAAAGTTGAGAAGCACTTTAATAAGGAACTTTCAAAAATGCAACGCATGAATCCTCAGGTAGCTGAGTATAGCATACAGCGCAATTATCTTGATTTATTTTTAGACCTTCCTTGGAATGAGTTCTCTAAAGATAAATTTGATTTAAAACGCGCGATGAAGATTCTAGACCGTGATCATTATGGTCTTGATGATGTGAAGAAACGTATTATAGAATATCTAGCGGTACTAAAATTACGTAATGATATGAAGTCGCCTATTTTATGTTTGTACGGACCTCCAGGTGTAGGTAAAACCTCGCTAGGAAAATCTGTTGCAGAAGCATTAGGGCGTGAGTACGTAAGAGTAAGTCTAGGTGGAATGCGTGATGAGTCTGAAATACGCGGTCACAGAAAGACATATATAGGAGCAATGCCTGGACGTATTATCCAGAGCTTGCGTAAGGCAGGAACTAGCAACCCAGTTTTTGTACTTGATGAGATAGATAAATTAAGCGCAGGAAACCAGGGAGACCCATCATCTGCATTACTTGAGGTACTAGATCCAGAGCAGAATAGTGAGTTTCACGATAACTTCCTTGAGATGGGGTATGACCTTTCTAAAGTGATGTTTATCGCTACTTCAAATAGTTTAAATACCATACAACCAGCTTTGTTAGATCGTATGGAGATTATAAACGTTACTGGATATACGATAGAAGAGAAGACAGAGATTGCAAAACGTCACTTACTACCTAAGCAGCTTAAAGAGCATGGTATGACAGATGACCAACTTAAAATAGCTAAGCCACAACTAGAAAAAATTGTAGAAGGATATACAAGAGAATCTGGAGTACGTGGCCTAGAAAAGCAAGTTGCAAAAATGGTGCGTTACGGGGCAAAAAATCTCGCGATGGAAGAAGAGTACAATGTGAAAATATCTAATGAAGATGTTATTGAGATACTAGGCTCTCCAAAAATGGAACGCAACAAGTATGAAAATAACGAAGTTGCCGGAGTAGTTACAGGACTTGCATGGACGAGAGTAGGAGGCGATATCTTATTTATAGAATCTGCTTTATCAAAGGGCAAGGGGACACTATCTATCACAGGAAACTTAGGTAAAGTGATGAAGGAGAGTGCTACCATAGCCATGGAGTACATTAAAGCAAACGCCGAGATTCTAGGGTTAGAGCCTACCATCTTTGATAAGTATAATGTACACATTCACGTACCAGAAGGAGCAACTCCTAAAGATGGACCTAGTGCAGGTATCACTATGCTTACATCTTTAGTTTCTTTATTTACACAACGTAAAGTGAAGAAAAATCTAGCGATGACAGGTGAGATTACCTTAAGAGGCAAAGTACTGCCAGTAGGAGGAATCAAAGAAAAGATTCTTGCAGCAAAGCGTGCTAAAATTAAGGAGATACTCTTATGTGAGCAGAACCGTCGCGATATAGAAGAGATCAAACAAGACTACTTAAAGGGCTTAACATTCCACTATGTAAGTGACATGAGCGAGGTGTTAGAACTAGCACTTACTAAGCAAAAAGTAAAAAATGCAAAAAAACTAGCTTAAGGATAGTTTATCAAATTTTCGCGAAAGCGTTAAACCATAAAAAGGGAAACTCATCACGAGTTTCCCTTTTTATTTATCCTATAGTTCTAATTATTTCCCATCCCTCTCAAAATATACTATCATTGCAATCGTTAAGTATCATGATGCAGTACTGATTAATGAAAAAGAGCTTCTTTTTATTGTTGTTTACGTGTTCACTAACGGCATATAGCCAGTTAGGGGGACGTGCTACCTATCAGTTTCTCAACTTGATGTCATCACCTAGACAAGCTGCTTTAGGAGGAAAAATCATTACAAACTACGATTACGACCCAGACTCTGCGCTCTATAATCCAGCCAACATTAATTACAGGATGGATAATCAGCTTTCTGTAAACTATGTAAACTATCTGGCAGATATCAATTACGGTACCGCCTCTTATGCCTATTTATGGGATAGACGCACGCAAGTCTTGCATGCGGGAATCACCTATGTAAATTATGGAACCTTTGATGGTAGGGATGAGAATGGGAATGCAACTGGAGATTTTGGTGGTAGTGAGGCGTCGCTTTCATTGGGTTATGCGATTAATATTCCGTACTCAGATTTTTATGTAGGTGCAAATGTAAAATTAATCACCTCCACACTAGCCGAGTATTCTTCGGCGGGAGGAGCGGTAGATCTTGGACTTACCTATAATTATGAAGATTGGGATCTCAACGCAGCAGTAGTAGTACGCAATATAGGAACTCAGTTTACACCTTATGTAGATACTTTTGAGAAGCTTCCGCTAGAGATTGATGCTGGTATTTCTCAGATATTACCTAACGTGCCTATACGCTGGCACGTGACGCTAGAAAACCTGCAATTATGGAACATCGCTTTTGAGAATGAAGCTAGAGGTACCACAGATCTTGACGGCAATACCACCACAGAAAAAATAGGACTTCTTGATAACGTAATACGTCACGCGATTGTGGGTGTAGAGTTGTTTCCTAAAGGAGGTTTTAATGTGCGACTGGGCTACAACTTCCGTAGGAGTGAGGAGTTGCGTATTATCAATCAGCGTAGTTTTGCGGGTATCAGTGCAGGCTTTGGGATTAAGATTAACAAGATGCGTTTCAATTATGCATATGCTCGTTATAACAGTGCCGCTGCTAGTAGTTTCTTTGGACTAGGCATCGATTTACAATAATTCTTTTCAATTTTAGGAGCAGTCCATTTTGAGCATATTTGCAAGGTGGTTTCCCGCTTTTCATTACAATTCCTCGTTGCGCTATCGCTACACTGCGGGATTTTCATTGCAATCGGGGCTAGCGAGTCATGGTGTCGCTTTCTTCTATTTAAAGAAGCGAGTATGCTCATCTATACTAGTAGAAATAATCTTTAAATCTATATGGTAAGCACTAGCATACGTTTTCCTATTTTTGTGTAAAATACATACTCTTGAAAATTACCATTGCCATAGACGGATATTCATCCACAGGAAAAAGTACAGTAGCCAAACAACTTGCAGAGTGGCTAGAATACATTTACGTAGATACGGGTGCGATGTATCGTGCAGTGACCCTATATGCAATGGAAAATAGCCTTATCTCTGATGGTTTTTTTGACAAAGAAACGTTAGTAAAAAGGCTTGATGATATTAAGATTTCATTTACAAGAGATACCGCTTCTGGAAAAGCAGAGGTTTGTCTTAATGGCAAGAGTGTCGAGAAGTACATCAGAACCCTCGAGGTTTCTTCCTTTGTAAGCCCTATAGCTACTATATCTGAAGTGCGTGCTAAACTTGTAGAGCAACAGCAACGCATGGGAGAAGAAAAAGGAATCGTAATGGATGGTCGTGATATAGGTACCGTAGTATTTCCTAAAGCTGAGCTCAAAATATTTATGACTGCCAGTGCAGAGGAGCGTGCAAAACGTCGGTACAATGAACTTGTAGAAAGAGGTGATAAAGTGAGTTATGATGCTGTACTTTCTAACGTAGTAGAGCGAGATCATATAGATACTACTCGTGAAGATTCTCCACTCGTAAAAGCAGCTGATGCTATTGAGATAGACAATACAGAAACTAATATTGAAGATCAGTTTCATACTATCTTACAACTGGCAAAAGATCGTATTGCAAAACGTCTCGTTTAATTACTAATGTCTAGGCTCCCTAAAAATTTACAACTAGCACTATCTGCATGTATTGTAATAGCCATGTCATTCGTTTATGGAGCGCATCCCAGTGTTATACTGCCTTACATTTTTGGTTTTGAAGTTCTAGATTTAGAGCTCAAAAATATCTTTAGAGCAATAATGGGAATCTACATCGCCTTTGGTGGTTATTGGATTTATGGTATTATTAATAAAAACCACTGGAAATCTGCAACCATAGTAAACATACTGTTTATGGGTGGTCTCGCAGGAGGTAGGTTAGTCAGCACCATTCTAGACGGCTGGTCACCACAATACGGCGCAGGAATGATAGCCGAAGCTGTCATGATGTGGTGGGGTTTATGGAATCTTAGATTTTATGATGAAATTTTTTAAAAGCTTTAGAAACATAATAATTGTTTCAGCTTTGATGTATTTCACAACTAGCTGTAATCATAATAATGGCAAAAATCCATTTAAGAAAGAGCAGCAAAATTTTCTTACAATTAGAAATCTGGCGAATGGATTTATTGAGTATGATATCGACACATTAGCGAGCTTTAGTGAAATAACTGAAATTTTAGAAGAGATTGATTGCGAAAAAAATTATGCGCTATTTAAGCTAGAAACTAATAGTAAAATCTTTGAAATACAACCACTACAATTTTGCGGAGATATATTTCATTATAAAATGAAAGAAGTAATTTATATTAATACAGATAGTATTACTGTAAATAATGATCTAAAATATCCAATAGATAGTCTAAACTCGGTATTGCGTTATTACTTGCTAAATTTTAATGGTGATAATAATTACCCTCTAGTTACAGAAAGAAAGTGGATAAGTATCAACGTTGATGAGTCAAAAAAGATTGATGACACAAAAATTTTATTACTTAAAATAATTAATGAAGTTAATAGTATTGAAAGTAATGTAGATTTTGGATTTATGTTTGAAAACTCTGGACTAATTGAAGTTGTTGAAGAATAAGTTTCTCTATTTAATTATCAGTAAAGGCCTCAAAATAGGAGCGGGACTGATGATTACTGTTGCCTTTCTTTTGATCTACAATACTTTTGAAAAGAAGGAGATGGTCGATGCTAATATGATAGTTATTATGGATGTCATAGAGGCTCCATTATCTTGTCGTAATTTGAGTACTAGAGGAGGCTATTGTAAACTTCTATTTAAAGGTGAAACCTATGGAAAGAAGGCAGGCAATAAATTCTGTCATCTTGTTTCTGGTAATAATCAGGTTAGAATGTTATCTAATAAAGATCAAGACTATTTTATATTTGAAGGAGAGTACGATCCTATGCAATTCGTTTTTGCGTCTCTATTGATTTTTATTGGAGTTATTATTTTAATTAAAGACAATAAGACAAGTTGATTTAACTTGCCTTACTATCGTTTTATCCCCTAAAAATCACTCAATCCCAAACCAGTTTTTCCATTAGGTTTTAAGATTCCTTTCTCTAGGCTAAACAATCCTTTAAAAGGATCATTCTCAAAATCTAGATGTCCATCAAGATCTGCATACACTGTATTAGGACGAGATAATGCAAAGTGTAATCCAGAAGAAATGCCAAGTCTACACTCATCTATACAGCCTATCATTGCTTCTAGTCCTGCAGCTCTCGCTACAGAGTTGATATGCATCGCCTCCATAATACCACCTACCTTTTGAATCTTGATATTTACCATATTCATACGGCTATTTTGAGCAAGTCTAAAGGCATCTTTCAGTGATTTTAAACTCTCATCTGCCATAACTGGGATGTGAACTTTTCTCTTTACTTCTCCTAGTTTTTCTTCGTCTGCGACTAGGGTAGGTTGTTCGAGTATTTCTATGCGGGACGCTCTTGTTTGTTCAACAAATGTCACAGCCTGCGCTACTGTGTAGCCTTGGTTTCCATCAAAGCGTAGGGTGAGGTGTGGATGATTTTCGCGCAAGCGGTGTATTTTT
The DNA here is from genome assembly GCF_000355805.1 of Dokdonia sp. PRO95. Classification (NCBI taxonomy): domain Bacteria; kingdom Pseudomonadati; phylum Bacteroidota; class Flavobacteriia; order Flavobacteriales; family Flavobacteriaceae; genus Dokdonia; species Dokdonia sp. PRO95. The sequence continues at coordinate 177,175 of NZ_CM001837.1, read as the reverse complement.
TCTATATCCTCCTCTAGCGATAATCCTCCTTTAAGCTTAATAATTGTAAATCCTTGGTCTACATATTCTTGAGCTTGCTTCAAAGTCTCTTCTACACTTAAAATACCTATGGTAATACTCGTTGCAATACTATCACGATAACCACCTAAAAATTGATAAAGCGGCACATCCATCTTTTTTGAAGCAATGTCTAGCAACGCCATGTCCACCATCGCCAGCGCAGAGGAGATAACGCTGAGCAGTGGTTTTAACTCATCAAGAATGCGCGCATAGTTGAGTGCATTTTTACCTTTAAGATATGGAATGATCACAAGGTCTAGCGCTCTAGCTACATCATCACCAGTTTCCTTTGTTACCTCAAGATCTGGAGCAGCACAACCTAAACCTATGATGTTGCTGTCTGTCTCTATTTTGAGAATAAAATTAGTTGCCTGCGATACAGTCTCATAAGCAATCGTATAGGGTGCAGTGAGTGTAAGTTCTAGACGCTCGTAACTAACGTTTGTGATTTTCATGGATTATTTAATGTGTTTTTCAAGAACCTTTATTAAGCCTTGTACGCCATGAGCAAGTACATCAAAAGCGGGAAGGCCTGTCTCGTCTGTAATCGCTTTACAAGCTGGTTCAATTTGTTCTGGTGTCATATTCTCGTGGTTTACTGTCACCGCAATGACCTTCTTGCCAGAGATTACCTCGATGGCATTAACCTGCTCTTGTAATGAGTGCAATTTATAGCCAGGGAATCCATCATATTCCAGACGTTTAGGAGCGTGTTGTAAGATAACATAATCTGGTCTTCCAGCCGCAAGGATTTCAAAACCTCCAGGGTATGCTGGGTTCATAAGACTTCCTTGACCTTCTATCACGATTACATCAGGTTGTTCATTATTGTATGCACTCACTACTGCGTGCTCTATCTCTCCAGACACAAAGTCGTTAATGCAGCTATCCATTACCATGCTGTATTTTGCTCCTTGCATCCACGCAGTTTGACCGGTACCAATCATCTCCGCTTTTTTTCCGCCGTTGCGCAGTCCGTGTACGATTAACCATGAGGTTGTGCGTTTACCAATAGCGCTATCTGTACCTAAAACAGCAATCTTAAGACAATTCACTTTTTCTATTTCGCCAGAGAAAAAGTGCAAGGTATCGCGGTCCGGAGTTTTACGTACGTCACGTATTTGAATGTTGTGCTCCTTACTTAGCGCTACAAGATGCTCATCATTAGTAAGGAAATCATGTAAACCACTATCAACATTCCAGCCCTGTTTAATCGCTGTTGCAATAGTTTCTCTTGCCTCCTTAGGAAGACGCCCACCATCTGGTGCAAGACCGATAACAAGTGATTTTGGAAACTCTTTTTCACCTTGTAACGCTTTAATAGCAGTCTCGATGTTTTCAAAAATTCGTATTCCATTTGGTTTCCCGTCCAGCACTTCGCCAGCATCTTTACCTGCGTACGTGCTGTCTATAACACCTACTACATTATAACGTTCTGTAAAGCGCACTAAGCCGTGAGCTGTTTTTCCATTTGCAGTATTAAAAGCGCCTTGACAGTATACAAGCGCATTTCCGTCTATTGATTTTTTCATATATGTGTCCTGACTAAACAGGTATGTGTTAAAGTTATATCCAGCGACTGCTGGTGATAGTTAATTTTTAGCAGTAAGTACTGCTACAAAACGATCTGGAGCGAGATTCTCCTTTTCATCATGTTCTAAGAGTGCAATAAGACCAGCAGTTGATGCAGGAAGAATGCGTAGTCCCTCTTTTTTAAGTAGGAGCGTACTCATCTCTCGCATTTTTTTATCACTAATGTTAAATGCTTTTCCATCAGATTGCTGGATAGCATACAGAGCTTCCTCTCCATCAAAGCTGTGCCAGTTTATAAGTGGCTCATTGTACTTAGTTTCTTTAATCTTATCTGGATCAAGATCACGACAGTGGTCTAGACCTTCTTTATGAGATTGAATAATAGGATTTTTACCTGTAGAAGAAGCTGCAATCATTTTAGGAATGCGAGAGGTTTTGCCTCGTTTATATAAACTCACAAAGCCTCTATAAATCCCAGCAAATAATGTCCCATTAGAAACCGGTGCAGCGCAATACTGTGGCGCGTCACCTAATTCATCTACAATCTCTACTGCAATTTGTGAGTATGCAGATATCTGTAGCGGTGTATTTGCACCTCCAGGATTTGCATCATACCATTCATGTTCTTGTGCTAGTTTACTACTAGCAGTGACTACATCCTCATAACTACCTTCTAGTCTAAAAATTGTAGCTCCCAGACGTTCCATCTCTACAACACGATCTGTGTGATAGGACTCTGGAATGTATATGTTACAAGCAATTCCGCCTAACTTTGCAGCAAGTGCAACTGCGACACCGTAGTTACCGCAAGTAGCGAGTGACATGGTATGAAAATCTCTACGCAGGGCATCATATACTTGTGCAAAGGCAATTCTATCTTTTTGTGTTCCCGTAGGGTTATCACCTTCGTATTTGATGTATAACTGTCTAATGTCAAACTCACGTTCAAGAGATTTTGCTCTTGTTAGACCTGTATCACCTACTTCTAAGTTGATAATGTCTTCGTAAGATTCTAAACGGTCTGTAAGTGATTTTGTGGTGTCTTTTACAAACAGACTAAGTGCCATTGCTTCTGAGGATACTTTATTATCTGATGATTTTACACCGTCTTTAAGATTCATAATTTTAAAACTTAAACTTGTGGAGTACTACTTGGTGTGGAGGGAATACCGCTTTCGCGAAAGCGTACATCAAATCCATAAAAATAGGGCAGAAGGTATGACCAACTGCCCTATGGTTATAAGGTTATTGAGATTATTTGATTAACTCAAGAGCAGTAATAGAAAGTACTTCATACTCCTCGTCATCTTCATTTACCTCTGTCGTTGAAGTAAAAGATACTTTGAAGGTTTTTCCCTTGTACGCGTCTGTAGTAAGGTCGTACTGCGTTGCTGCAGTCTCGCTTATTGCATCAAAAGAATGTGTAAGCTCATCTGCATCCTCAAAATAATAAGAACCATCTGCATACCCTGTAAATGTAGCTGTTACATTATCTGTTTGTAGGTTAAGTGCAAGTGTTACCGCTGTAAAAAGGGCAATAAAAATTGTTTTCATAATAGTGTAAATTAAAAATTGTTGTTAATTTAAAAGTGCCGCGTGTGCGACCACTATTGAATAGATTTCCCAATCTAGGATTTTACCCTATAGCTTATACGTAGTGGGAGATAAGAATGTTACAAAAGGAGTTGCAATTTTTTTAAATAATTGCAATTATTTTTAGTCCTCTCGTTCTTCTTGATCTTCGTCTTCTATATCGAGATCTAGATTGTCATCATCATCATATTCATCTTGGTCAAAGTCCTCCATCGCCACAACAAGGCGCTTACTTACTTTAACAAGGTATAAGGTGTCTTCTGTAGTTACTTCTACACAATCTACCATCTCACCTTGAGCATTTTTAAAAGAGATAATATGATGAGACTCATATCCATCTGGATACTTTGCTACTAGTAAGTTTAATATATCGTCATTGAGCTTTGCATAGTCTACAATGACGCGTCTTAGGTTGTTTGGTTTTCTCATTGTGCGTTTCTTATTAAAGATGTGTTGAGACACCTTAATTACATATCTAACAGGTAAGCAAAGATTAATGGCGCTACAATAGTCGCATCGCTCTCGATGATAAATTTAGGAGTATCCATATCTAGTTTTCCCCAAGTGATTTTTTCATTAGGTACAGCTCCAGAATAAGATCCATAACTTGTAGTTGAGTCACTTATCTGGCAGAAATAGCTCCAGAAAGGAGTTTCTGTGCGCTCCATATCTTGGTAAAGCATAGGCACTACACAAATAGGGAAATCACCAGCAATACCTCCACCTATCTGGAAGAAACCTATTCCATTTTCTGAGTTTGCCGTATACCAGTCTGCGAGGAATGTCATGTACTCAATGCCCGACTTCATAGTTGTGGCTTTAAGTTCGCCTTTCATCACATAGCTCGCAAAGATGTTACCCATAGTGCTATCTTCCCAACCTGGACAGATAATAGGCAAGTTTGCCTCTGCAGCTGCATACATCCAGCTATCCTTAATGTCTATCTCGTAGTATTGCTCTAATACTCCAGAAAGTAATAATTTATACATGTACTCATGCGGTAAATAACGCTCACCAGCAGCCTCTGCTTCTTGCCATATCTTTACAATATGTTCTTGAATACGACGGAAAGCTTCTTCTTCTGGAATACACGTGTCTGTAACACGGTTGAGACCTTTTTCTAGTAAATCCCACTCATCTTGAGGAGTAAGATCTCTATAATTAGGTACACGCTTGTAGTGGCTGTGAGCAACTAAGTTCATGATATCTTCTTCTAAGTTTGCACCTGTACATGAGATAATATGCACTTTTTTCTGGCGTATCATCTCTGCAAAGATTTTTCCTATCTCTGCAGTACTCATTGCTCCAGCAAGGGAAACAAGCATTTTTGACCCATTTTCTAGTTGAGCTTCATACCCTTTGGCAGCATCTACTAGCGCAGCAGAGTTAAAGTGTAGATAGTACTTCTCAATAAATTGTGATATTGCTCCTTTATTAGTCATTATAGTCGTCTTCTTCTTGATTAATTTTTTTGCTCTTTTCTTGTAATCCGCTTACTTCATATTCTTCTTCGGCATCTTCTTGCTCAAACTTATAGCTAAGCATTTTGTAGTATAATTTTGCCGCTGCAAACTCAGAAGGTTTGCTGTTTCCATTAGGGCAAAGCTCTACAATATCAAAACCTACAACATTCTTCTCTGCAAACACGCGACGTAAGAAGTCTAGTGTTTCATACCAAAATAAACCTCCAGGTTCTGGAGTTCCTGTAGCAGGAAGTACAGATGGATCAAAGGCATCTAGATCAAATGTTACATATACATTTTCTGTCATTGCCTCAATCGCATTGTCCATCCAGTAATCATCTGTTGCCATCTCGTGAGCAAAGAAGACATTGTCTTCATTCATCACTGTTTTTTCTATGGCATCCATACTACGTATTCCTACTTGTACAAGATTTGTAGTTTGGTTTGCTTCATACACAGCGCATGCGTGATTGCAAGTAGAGCCTTCATAAGACTCACGTAAATCTGCATGTGCGTCTAGTTGTAATACTGTGAGGTTATCAAAAGTCTCATTAAATGCGCGTATCGCACCTATAGATACAGAATGCTCTCCACCAAACATGGTAACAAACTTGTTACGTTTAATGTTTTTCTTTACCATCTTGTGCACAGCTTCCACCATTGCTTCTGGTGATGCATTTTCTGTGATAGGATCTGCAAGGTGTATCCCTTGTTTGTAAACTTCGCTTTCAGTTTCTATGTCGTAAAGCTCCATATTTTCAGAAGCATGTAAAAATGCTTCAGGACCCTTGTCGGCTCCTTTGCCCCAAGTACTAGTTCCGTCGTAAGGGACAGGGAGTAAAACAATTTTAGCTTTTTCAGCTCCTGCATATTCTTGTGGTATGCCTGCGTACGTTTTCATGGTGATACTAGATGTTAGATGTAAAGTGAGAATGTTGTTTTCTCGGTGTTGTTACTGTTAGTGGTTATATAATTTATTTAATATTTTTTGTTTTGCTTTCGCGAAAGCGTGTTTAATACCCTAAAATGCCTAGCAATTGATCACTAGTCTGCTGCTCTGCAAATATTTCTGTGGTAATCTCTCCATCTTCATTCCGGTCAATAAGGATATGCTTAGGAGAAGGAACAAGGCAGTGTTGCAGTCCGCCGAAACCCCCTATAGACTCTTGGTACGCCCCAGTATTAAAGAAACCTATGTAAAGTGGTTTGTCCTTTTTGTACTTAGGCATATAAATCGCGTTCATATGCTGCTCACTGTTGTAATAGTCATCACTATCACAGGTAAGACCTCCTAATAATACACGCTCATATTCCTCATTCCAGCGATTTACCGCTAGCATGATAAAACGTTTATTTATAGCCCAGGTATCTGGTAATGTTGTGATAAATGAAGAGTTAATCATGTTCCACTTCTCACGGTCGTTTTGTTGCTTCTGGTAAAGTACTTCATAAATAGCTCCACCGCTTTCACCAACAGTAAAGCTGCCAAACTCAGTAAAAATATGTGGCACTTTTACATCAGCATCATCACAAGCTTGTTTGATTTGTGCGATGATCTCGTTAATCATGTATGCATAATCATACTCAAAGGCAAGCGAGTTTTTAATAGGGAAACCTCCACCTATGTTTAGACTATCAAGTGACGGACAAATCTTTTTAAGATTAATGTACACTTTAATACACTTCATGAGCTCGTTCCAGTAATATGCGGTGTCGCGTATACCTGTATTTATAAAGAAGTGAAGCATTTTAAGCTCAACTTTCTCGTTATTTTTGATCTGGTTATTAAAGAATGGAACGATATTTTTATATCCTATTCCAAGTCTTGAGGTGTAGAATTCAAACTTAGGCTCCTCTTCAGATGCGATTCGAATACCTACTTTAAATTTACCATTGATCTGATTACTTAGTAGTTCTATCTCCTCATAATTGTCAATTACTGGAATTGCATTTTCATGACCATTGTTAATTAGGCGTGCGATGTTTTCTACGTATCTATCACGTTTAAAACCATTGCTTATTACATAGGTGTCGTCTGTTATTTTTCCAGCAGCCTTTAAGCTCTCTACGATATCTATGTCAAATGCAGACGAAGTCTCGATGTGGATATTATTAGACAACGCCTCATTGAGTACATGCTTAAAGTGTGAGCTTTTTGTACAGTAGCAGTAGTTATAGCTTCCTTCATAACCATTTGCCTCGATAGCATCTGCAAACCATTTTTTTGCTCGCTGTATGTTATCAGAGATTTTAGGTAGATAAGTAAACTTAAGTGGTGCACCATATTGCTCTACAAGTTTCATTAGGTCAATGCCGTGAAACTCAAGATGGTTTTTGTTGAGATTAAATTCCTCTTGTGGGAAATAATACGTTTGCTCGATGAGATCAATGTACTTGGTCTTCATTGGTTTATTTTAAAAATGAAAGGTAAAAAAGGTATAGAAATAGGGAAGGTATCCCCTTTAAGAAATGGTTAAGTCTATGAACCTCAGATACGGAAAATAAAAACGGTAAATGGAGAGAATGCAAATTCCTCTAGACGCTTTAGAGCGATATTGATGGTACAAGACGGCCAGAATACTCGGTTCTCAAATCTTTGAGCAGCTGTTGGATTAAATCTTGTAATCATCCTAAGCCCGAATATGAAATTGTTTTTCATTAAGAGTAGGCAATAAGCTTGATTGATCAAACTTATTTTGCGCGGCAAACATAAACTCAAATTTCAATTGGTGAAATAGCTTGTCAAGTAATTAACAAATATTTAACTTTTAAAAGTTTGGTGTGTATTTTTTGACAAACAAAAATGGCGTGTAATTTTTTGATTATGAGCTATCCACTGCCGTATAATAACTCCTTAGATAAAGAAATTATAGTCTTTCAAGAAGTATCACAGCAGGGGTGTTAATCGTTAAACTGTGTTAATCTTATCTTTTTAGAAAACCTTTCAAACCCTTTTCAGCGTACATATCCCAAACAATAATCAATTTAACTTAAAATTACGTTTATGAAATCATTAAAAATTTGTGGATTACTATTAGGAGCAGCATTAGTAGCTGCTAGCTGTTCAACTGATGATGAAGGAGGATCAACTGTCGTAACTGCAGATTCACGTGCAGAACTTTATGCATCAAGTAATAGTGATGGTGATGTAACAGTGTATGATGTGAGAGACACATCAAATATTACAGCTGCTAGCTTTGGAACTGTTTCTACAGATGCAGAGGGTATTTATTATGACGGTTCTAGTGATGAGGTAACTCAAGCATCTAGATCAGGATTACAATTAAATGCTTACGGAAACGTGCTTCTTTCTACTGCGGGTATTAATCTTACTGCCACTTTAAGTAGTAATGCAGTCTTAGTAAGTCCACGTGACCTTGCTGTTAATGGTGATCTTTATGTTGTTGCAGATAACGCAGACGTAGATGGAAACCCAGACACTGCAGACGGTAGAATATTTATTTTCCAGAAAACAAATGGCGAATTTACTCTAAGAAACACAGTAACTACTGATTTTGCCTTATGGGGAATTGAATTTGTAGGAGATAACCTCTATGCTGTAGTAGATAAAACATCTGACGTAGCAGTATTTGCAAACTTTACAGCTACAAATACAGCAGATGCGGCAATCACACCTACTAAGAGAATTACTATAGAAGGTATTGTAAGAACACACGGTATTGCAGAGAGCAATGGTACAATGATTCTTACAGATGTAGGAGATGCAGCATCAGATACAGATGGTGGTTTTCACGTGATCTCAAACTTTGAATCTAAATTTGCTGCAGTAGCAAATGGAGAAACTCTTGCAGTAGCAGGAAACCAAGTACGTGTAGCTGGAGCAGCTACCTTTTTAGGTAATCCAGTAGCAGCAGAGTATGATGCAGCAAATGACGTTGTATATATTGCTGAGAGAGCAAACGCAGGTGGTAGAGTACTTGCATTTGCAAATGTAGAAGCTGGAGGAGATCTTACTCCAACTGTAAACAACGAATTAGAAGGCGCTTCATCTTTGTATTTATACCAGGAGTAGTAGTCTCATAAATCCATAAAAAAATCCCTCAAGAGAAATCTTGAGGGATTTTTTTATGTGTTATATCTTTTACTCTTCTTCCTCTGTGCTTGCTTGCATAGTAGAGAACACATTCTGCACATCATCATCTTCATCCAGCTTATCGATAAGCTTGTTTACATCTGCCTCTTCTTCTGGAGTAAGTTGTTTAGTCACTTGAGGTATACGGTCAAAACCAGATTCTAAGATTTCAATTCCTTTTTCTTCAAGGGCGCTTTGTATCGCTCCGTAGCTTTCAAAAGGGGCGTAGATATGTATCCCGTCTTCGTCTTCAAAAACTTCTTCGGCACCAAAATCTATAAACTCAAGTTCTATCTCTTCTACATCCTGTCCTTCTGCATTTACGCGGAAAGTACAAGTGTGATCAAACATAAATACTACAGACCCAGAAGTACCTAGGTTACCGTCACATTTATTAAAAGCTGCTCTCACGTTTGCTACCGTACGTGTATTGTTATCTGTAGCAGTTTCTACAAGTATGGCGATACCGTGTTGTGCATATCCTTCAAAGATTACTTCCTTGTAGTCGCCTTGGCTCTTATCTGAGGCTCTTTTAATAGCGCGTTCTACATTGTCCTTAGGCATGTTTACCGCCTTAGCATTCTGTATTACCGCACGCAGTCTTGAGTTTGAGTCTGGATCTGGACCACCTTCTTTAACGGCCATTACAATATCCTTACCTATGCGTGTAAATGCTTTAGACATAGCGCTCCAGCGCTTCATTTTACGTGCTTTTCTAAACTCAAATGCTCTTCCCATGTATATATAGTAATAGATATTTTCGCGTAAGCAAAAATCTCTTTTTTAATAATAGTGTAATTAAAAACGCGATCAATACAAATAGTATTGACCGCGGTAAAAATATGAAATCGGTTGATTTCTTTAAAATTTATAGTCCTTTATGCGCCTAAAATATCATCTATAGCCGCTGCAAGGTCAAAATCCTTTTCTGTAACACCATCTGCATCGTGTGTGTTAAGAGAGATTTCTAGCTCATTATACGTGTTTGTCCAGGTAGGGTGGTGATCCATTTTCTCACACTCAAAGGCAATGCGCGTCATGGTTGCAAACACCTCGCGGAAGTTCTCAAACTCTATCGTGGTGTGTATCGCGTTATCGTCATACTCCCAGTCTGGAAAATCTTCTAGTCTATTGTTGATTTGATCGTCTGTAAGTTTCATATGCTTGTTTTTAAAGTGCTAGATAAAGATAGATAATTACGCTTTCGCGAAAATAGGATTTCGATTAAATCTTTGTTAAGGCATTTATGTAATTACAGCAGTCTAAACTTCATTCTATCCATTAATCGCCAGTGGTCTTTTATTTTGATAGATTTTCTTAAAATAACTTCAAAGTCAACGTCATTGCTACTGCATACTAGAATGATATGTCCCTTCTCAATAGCAGCAATCTTATTATTATCTTGAGGTTCATAACGAACCGTCTGTAACTTAATGTCTTCCCATTGCACATTAAAGGCCGATCCCTTTCTCAGTACTTCTTTAAAATCCTTGGCTGCTTCTGTTTTAAAGTTGGCTATTATGGTTGCTACTTCAGGTATGTTTTCGCTAGAACTTGCTTGCATAATAGGGATGAGGTATAAGATCTCCTCTTCATTAGCCAGACTTTCTATGATCTTTGTGTCATCTTGGTTTTTCAATGCAGAGAAGATGTTCTTGACTAGTGTTGTTTTTTTAAAATTTTCTTGTGCAACCGCAGAGTGAAATACAAATAAGGCTATTAGTAGAAATGCTGCTTTTAGGGAATGTTTCATTAATGAGATGAAGTGATTTATTTTTATAATAATTAGTTATGCTTTCGCGAAAATAGGGAATTGGGGTTGATGATAATGGGATGTTTTTCTAGTTCCGTTGTTGTTCACCTACTATGTTATGGTCATAAATATCTTCGAGATTTTGTAATTCACATTCTTCAGAGTTGAAAATGTTTTTAAATTCATTTAAAACTGTTGATGTTTTCTCCTCGGCTATTGCGATTTGTTTATTTCGTGCACGTAGTTTTTTAGTCAATCTAGAGATATACAGCAATAAAAATCCTATAAAGATTGAAAGAATTCCAAAACTAACAATTATCTCATGCACTTCATTTTCAATAGCTTTATTGAATCCATATTCTAAACTTTCAAATATAGAATTGGGTGTTATTTCTGAATTACTAGTCGACAGATTAATTAAGGAATCTTTAAATGTTTCACCAGCTACATCCTTATAATATTTCTCTGTATCGGCTATTAAAAATTCATCAACATTTGTGTTTTCATATATCCAATCTGGATTGATATAAGTAACAAGTCCAGCAATTATTAAAAATAATGATGCTGTAACTAATATAAATCGTTTGATAATGAGGTATGTGGTGCTAAAAAAGCGTACGAATTTATTATATGATAGCTCTTCTTCAACTATTTGTAAGTAATTGATTTGAACATTTAAGTGTTTATTTCTTTCTCTTTTTTGATCTATTACTGATTTGAGTTTTCTTCTGTCCATTTATTGATTAGTTGATGTTTAGTAATGTCTTAATTTAAACTTTTGAGAAAGCGTAAAACAATACAGTCGTAATTTTTTTTAATGTTTAGTAGCTTCTCAAAACGAAACTACAAACTCTTTTTAAAATCTCGCTACGGATTTCCGCAAAGAGGTGGAAAAAGAGAAATATTCATTTAAAAACACATAGTGCTCATAAACAATAAAAGCCATAGCTCGTACAATACGAGCTATGGCTTTGAGTGAATATGTGTGCTTTTTAATTTCTTCCAGCCATTACACCGCCATCTGTATCCCATATTGCACCTGTTACCCAGGCTGCTTTGTCAGAGAGTAAAAATGTAATACTATTTGCGATGTCTTGAGCCTCACCAAAACGTCCTATTGGGTGAAAAGCGTTAAAACCAACGAGCGCTTTTTGAGCTTCTTCTTCACCGCCAAAAACATTATTATAAACAGGGGTATTTACTAGCGCAGGCGATACTGCATTTACACGTATGTTATCATCTGCAAGTTCCATTGCTAGGTGTTGCGTGAGGGAGTGTAATCCTGCTTTTTGCATAGAATATGCAGAAGATGGAGTTGCCTTTACTGCTTGCTTAGCCCACATAGATCCTACATTTACAATAGAACCACCTTGAGTAGCTTTCATTTTCTTTGCAGCACTCTGCGTGATAAAAAAGAAACCTCTATTAAGATCTTGGTAAGAGTTATAATCTTCCATAGTGTGATCTAAAAATGGCTTAGGGCCAAAGATTCCAGAAGCATTTACAAGATAATCTAAGTTTTCTAGCTCGCTGATTTTAGCAACTAAACCATCTACTTCTTGTGTGTTTGAGATATTCACGGTGTGTTTGATAAGGTTAGGAGCATCACTTATTTTATCTGTGTTTCTACCTACCACGTGTACCGTTGCACCACCTTCTAGTAAAGTGTTTGTAGTCGCATTGCCGATACCGCTTGTTCCACCTATTACTAAGGCTACTTTGTTTTGAAATTCTTTCATAGTTCAATTATTTAATTATTAAATATAGACAGACAAGTCTGTCTTTTAGTATTCAAATTTTTTTAGGCAATCAGTCTTTCACAAATATTTTTTGACTCTAAGATAGGCCAGTCTTGTTGGTGCAGGTGACTTTCTCCTACAGCGCTCTCATAAAGTAAATAGATTTGTCTAGCAAGAGAGGCTGTTTGTGCCTCATCTTTTTCATCTAAGTTGGTCGCTACTAGTTTTGTGATAAGATCAATGAAGGTGTTTTTCTGTAATTGGATTTCGTTTCTTATGAGCGTATTGTCTTTTGGTATTTCTGCTACTGTTTTTATACACCAGCATCCATTAAAATCCTTCTGTTTAAAGAATAACGTTAAGAAGTCAAAAATAGCGAGGAGTTGTTCTTTTCCCTTTGTTTTTGAAGTGGTAAATGCTTCAAAATCTTTAAGAAAGCTTATGTTTTTGTGTTTGAGATATGCTAGACAAATTTCCTCCTTAGATTTAAAATGATTATAGAGGGTCGCCTTTGCAATACCAGCTTCAGCAATAATCTGATTGATACCTGTAGTATTATAACCGTTCTTATAAAATAAGTTTGAGGCGGTTTCTATAATTCTACTTTTTACTACGGCGTGTTTCATACGGCAAATATAGAGTAAAATATTTAAAACAGACAGGTCTGTCTATTTTTTGTTTTGAATTACGCTTTCGCGAAAGCGTAACATTTTGATTTAAAACTTTGCTTATTTATTGTGGGCTTTTAGTAGGGCAATAATTTTCTTATAATTTACAGAGAGCCTTGCGTCATCGGTATAGCTTAAATCTTCTTTTAAATAATCAAGTGGAGTTTTATCTTCTTCTGAGATATGGTTTGGGTTTGCACCATTTTCTAGTAATAATGCAACCACATCCGGATTGCTTGATAAGCTCAATGCAGATCTCTGGTAGTCGTTTTGTGTGTTTACATCTGCGCCTCTTTGTATCAAAAACTTAGCCATCTCAATATTGTTTACGGCCCATAGTAGTGCGGGCATTTCATTGAGTAACGGTTTGTTTATAACGGCGCCATTTTCTAGTAAAAACTGACTCAACTTTATAGAACCCACGTATACGGTGTGCATAAATAGCACATCTATATTTGAGATATCTGCACCATTTTCTATTAAATATAAAGCGATTTCCTCTTGTTTTTTTGTGATAGCATATATGAGTAAAGAGTCACCCTCTGCAGTGGTGCAATTTACTGCCTCTTCAAATTTTAGTAAGGAAATGACAAGTTCTAGGTCGCCTTGGTCTACAGCTTCTAAAAGCGCTAGAGGGCAATCTACTTGCTGATATATGGTATTTATACTGTCGTTATAATTAGTCTCAATTTTATAAGGATACTGCAGTGACATTTGAAGTAGGCCTATGTATATTTTCTTTTTTGAAAAGAGTCTATTGCTCAATAAAATCTCTAAGGGTTCTTCACCATAACCATCAGATAGTTGGCTTGTAGTGGCAGATACAACTGAGTCTAACTGTGAACAGGATAGCTCTATACTAGTAGTATATGTAATTACTGAAAACACTCTACTATTAGATATATCTGTTTTTAAAACAATACTAGATGATGAGAGTAACGACTCTTCTAAATCTTCATTTATAAAGTTGTGCAAGTCACTATTACCTTCAGATACGCTAGCGATTGCTTTTTTTAAATTGTCGTTGAATTTTAGAGGTTTTTCATTGAAAAATTCAGTTTCTGCGATGTATTCTAAGGTGATTTTTAGGCTCATTTAGTTTTGATTGGTAGCTTAAAGATATAATATTTGCTAGATAAATTACTTATGCTTAGTTGAGAAGTCGAGTTGCGCTTTCGCGAAAGCGTAATAAATTCTAGTGCTTAAATTGTGGGTCATAATATCAGATGACATTCTAATAATCTTTAATAGATTACATCATAAGGTTATATTTGTTGAGCTCATGATTGTTTCTGAAAATTATAGCAATCTTATTTATTCAAAACAATTACTTCTTTGCACTACTACACGAAATCAATATCCAGATTTTTATTTATGATGACAACAATTAAAACGCTGAAAAGATGGAGTTTTAGTATTTGCTTATTACTTCTTTTTTCTGCTTGTACAAAGGAAAATTCAATTCGTCCAAGTATTGAAAATAAGCTTGCTAATATGGATAGTCTGGTACAATTACAACCAGAGCAATCTATTGTGATACTAGATAGCGTGCTGAACGACCACGAAGATCTTAGTGTGCGAGAACGAGCATTACTTTTGTTTCAAAAAGGAGAAGCTCAATATGTAAGTTATCATTATGAGGAAGCATTTAATACTCAGCTGGAAAGCTATGAGCTTTTTGCAAACTTAAATGATAGTTATAATGAAGGTCGCGCCTTAATCACGTTAAGTGGCGCTTCGTTACATATGGGTGACGTAGAAGGTTCTCAAGCATATGCACTAAAGGCGTTGCATTTATCTAAACTTATTGATAATACTCGTATAGAAGGGAAGGCTTATAATCAATTATTTAAACTGCATTACCAGTTAAAAGATTATGAGAAGGCGTTGTCTTATATAGAAGCTACAGATAGTTTATATACCAAACAAGCAGACACGCTTTCTATTATAGCGATAAAGAATAATAAAGCGAGTATATATCTAGAGTTAAAAGAATATAACAAGGCATTAAATAGCTACTCCGAAGCTATGAATCTGAGTCAGTCTAAGGGTGACCCCAAGATATTAGTAAGTGTGCTCAATAATATAGGATACACATATATAGAGGCTGGAAAATATGAGAATGCAGAACAATTTTTAAGAGGGGCAATCAGGTTAAATAAGAATATTAATGTCGTAAATGCAGCACCATATAAAGGGCTGGGTAATTTATTTTTATTGACCTCAGAAATTGATTCTGCTCGCGTTAATTATGATAAGGCGCTTCGCATTTATCAATCCAATAAGGATGCGAAGGAAGAGATAAATGTGAGAGACAGGCTGGTGGCGGTTTCGCTTTTTTATGGTGATTATGCACAAGCTTTAAATAATCAAATAATTAGAGATAGCCTGCAGCTAGATGTAAGTAGGTTAGAGCAGGACAATCTTTTAGAGTTTGCAAATGTCAATTATGAAATAAAGAAGAAAGAAACAGAAATTGAACATCAACAGGAGATTAATACTCGAAATAAATGGCTATTAATAAGTATCGTATTGTTATTTCTTGCACTCCTTGTGGCAATTGGTTTTTACGTTTATAGCGCAAAGTTAAGAGCAGCAAATAAAGCTACAACACTAGAGCAAAGCTTACTGCGTGCGCAAATGAATCCACACTTTATATTTAATACACTAGCAGCAATTCAAAATATCACACTAGAGGGGAATGCTATAAAGTCATCTAATTATATTGCAAAATTCTCAAAGCTCATCAGGCAAAACTTTGATTACGTAAGGAAGGAGTCTATCACTTTAGATAAAGAGATAGCCATGATTTCTAATTATATAGAAACCCAGCAACTTCGTTTTAATAATGCATTTACCTATGTAATTCATCATGATCCAGACATCAATCCTAAAGAGGTTAAAGTGCCACCTATGATGTTGCAACCTTTTGTTGAAAATGCTATCGAATACGGGCTCAAAGAAAGAAAAGAAGGAGGAGCGCTAGAGATTAAGATAGAAAAAGAGGCAAAGCAGCTATTATTTGTTATTGTAGATAATGGAGTAGGAAGATCTGCAAAAGCAAAGCAAGAAAAAGTGACCGAAGAATTACACGCAACCGCTATTTTTAAAGAACGTTTAAAAATGAGAAAAATGGGGGAGGAGAAATCATTTATAATTGAAGATCTCTTTGATGAACAGAAGAACCCCGCAGGAACGAAGGTCTCATTTAAATTAAAGCAGTAATGATTAAAGCAGTTATTATAGAAGATGAGTTTAATGCATTAAATACATTAGATAAACTCATACGGTACACGCAAAAGGACATTGATGTTATAGCCAAAATTGATAATGTACCAGAAGCAATTTCATTTTTAAAAGCAGAAAGTCTTGATCTTGTTTTTCTAGATATAGAGTTAATAGGAGGAAATGCTTTTCAAATACTAGAAGCACTTGATAGTATTAATTTTAAAATAATCTTTACAACGGCTTATGATGAATTTGCGATAAAAGCTATAAAATTTGACACCATAGATTATTTGTTGAAGCCTATTGATTCTGATGAGCTTTCAGAATGTATAGATAGATTTAGAGTCGCTTATAAAAAAGAGCAAGTCTATAAAAATGCGGTAGATAAAGTCTCAGAGATCAATCAAAAAGAGATTGAGAAAACCCTATTAATTAAAACAGCAGAAGCACAATATTTTTTACAAACTAAAGATATCGTACGATGCCAGTCTGATGGAGCGTATACGGTATTTCATACAGTAGATAGAACTATAATGAGCGCTCGTAATCTTAAGTACTATGAAAATATACTAAGCGAGCACACCTTTGTACGCGTGCATCAGTCACACTTAGTAAACATAAAGTACATTAAGACTATTAATGTTAATAATACAGTACATCTTACAAACGGTGAGGAAATACCAGTAGCTACACGTAAAAAATCGTACTTAAAACAAGTGCTAGATACACTCTAAACGCACTTATAAAACCAAAAATAGCGAATGTAAAACGCTTGGTAGAATACCCTTATCCCTGTCTTAGTTTTGAAGCAGATAACAACTTTAAAAACAAAATATCATGGGATTAAAAGAAAAAAGATTTACTAAAACATTTCAAGAAGAGCAGTTTCCACAATTACAAAAAGCGATCATTGAAGCAGCAGGTTTTGATGTTACTTTTAACATAGCATGGGACACATTATTTGAAGATCGCTTCTTACATCTTTATAGCGATTCTTATCCAAAAATTTATTTCTTACCAATCATCGAGGCATTTAAAGCTATCACAGCAGATGAGATGGGTAAGGAAGCGCTAGCCGAGAGCTTAAAGGAAATACATATTACTAATACTAAAGATCACCACAATCCTACAAACGGATTTACATTTTCTAATGGTGTACTAATCTTGGATCACAGCCCAATATTGAACGCAGATGACGTAGAGAGCAGAGTTAAAGTGCTTACTAACGTATTAGAAAACAATTTGTAATCATAGGTGTCATTTAAGTAGAACTAGTAAGAGGTATTGGTATGTATAGATTTATTGTTTCATTAATTTTTATAGCAGTATTGCTGATCTTAGGAAGTTGCGGAGTTTCTAGCGCTAACGCAAAAAAAGGATTTGATACGTATTTGAACACGCATCATCATAACAAATATGATATCCTAACTTTTAAAAGGAACTTTAATGCGGCTACCATGAATCCTAATTTGTATTGGGTAGAATTAAGCCTTAAAGAAAACCCAGAGATTGTCATTAATTTTAGATGGGATGCGCAAAACAAGGATGTATATGTTCCAGATTTTTATGAAGACGATAGAAGTATTGAAGCCTTAACACAATATCAAAAGCAAGAAATTGTATTGAGGGAAGAGATGCATCAAGTCTTAGATAATGATGTAGTAGCCATGGAGGTAAATGTCTTTAATCATGAAATTAACATCACACTAGATAAGGATCCTTCCTTTGATGATTTTCAATTCTTCTCAAATAAAATTTGCAGTGTATTAGATAAATATCCCAATACCTGGACGAGAGAGGCGCGTGTTGATTTCAGGCTGAAAGCCGAGCGAAAAGGTTTTTATGAACTAATCGTAAAACCTAATAATTATGATGATAGTAGAGAGTCGTATAGATATCATCCTAACTCCATAATTATCAATAATTACGGATCAAAAAAAGCCGATACTATTGATCATCTAGTGCAACAAGAGTTTTCAAAACCTAATGCTCCAGTTTATTTGAATCGAATATGGGTACATCAATCAGATTTAAGTTCGATGTACTTGGCTATCGAGAAGCACAAGCCTCGTGAAGGAGCTCAAAATCCTAATAACTTGACCGAGGGTGCTGGGATGTTCTTAGTAAAAATGGATTATGATGATCTGGATTTAAAAATCATGTCATACTACGATTATAAAACCATCTCCCGAGATAACATATTTCTTGATCTCATGGAGCAACTGCCAGATGACTACAAATACCTCATAGAGGATTCTTAAAACACCTTACATTATGAATACATCACCATACTATAAAGCGTTTGTAGCCCAGACGTTAGAGGGAGTCCTACAGTCTATTTTTAAAAAAGAAGAAGACGTTTTAATAGCGATTTCACTGACTAACGGAGTCTACCTAGAGGGGTTACTCATTGATCTTAAAAAAGATGATAATCACACTACAGCTATCTGTTTAGGCACTCAAAACGAGGAAATATCCTTTGTACACATGCATAGCATCACGATGGTTACAGTAAAACAACCTAAAAAAATGGTTGTAGAGCTATCACAAGGAGCCATAAGTAGGCCGCTATCATCAACTACAAATGCGTTGACAGTATTACAACTCAAAATCTGGTTAAAAAATGAAAAATCACAGTTAGGAAGTCAGATTAAACATGTCAATGTAGAAGCATTAGATCTCAAAGAGGAGAATAATAGACTCAATGTTCAAGATCTATTTGTAACATTTAAAAACAGTATAGACTCCATCACACAAGACAGTTTGGGGAAGGAAGCCTGGCTTGGGGTTGACAACATCGTCATACAACAAGCAGAAAAATTACAACTTACTATTGAGGCAAGCACACTAACTATATCAATTGCAATACACAAAGCCTTGCCTCAAAACCTTTCTTCATTATTAGAAGAAAAATTACTTCAATTATTATAAAAACAATTTTATCAATTATAAAAACACAACATTATGGGACTTAAAGAAAAAAGAATTATTCAAGCATTTCAAAAAGAAGTATTTCCACAATTAGAAACAGAAATCAACAGAGCTGCCGGTTATACAGTTCCTTTACAAATAGAGTGGAATACATTAATGGAAGACCGTTTCTCCCACTTGTATAATGAGACATTTCCTAAAATTTACTTTTTACCGTTAATAGAAGCTTTTAAGGTGGTTTGCGAGGACGCTATGGGAGTAGAGCTGTTAAAGGGAGGCTTAAAAAGTGTAGTGATTGTAAATGAAAATGACGAGCATAATCTAGAACGCGCTATCACCTTTGAAGAAGGCATTTTGAAAATAAATCACGGACCAGTGGTTAACGCAGACAAAGTAGAAGAAAGAGCCGAACGCATTACGTCACTTCTTGAAGAAAAACTAGAAGAGTTTGCAGAGGAAACTACAGAAACAGCTACAGCAAGTACATCAGACACAGCTGCCGGAGATGAGCAAAAAGATGCTGGCGAGTCTACAGTGACTATACAAGAAATGTATAACCAGTCTATTGCACTCTCACTAGAGAAGCAAGAAATATTTGATGAGCTGGTAAAAGATTTAGGATGGAGTTTTGATATGCTCGAGGGTAAGGTAACCTTTGGTGATGATAAGGTCTTTGACATTCAAGTACTAGGAACGTATTCAGAAAACGAGAAAAGCTGGTTGTGGGCATGGGCAAATAATCAAAGCGGTATACCAGAAAAGTTTTTACAAACATCACAAGCAGTACAAGCATTAGGAAAGGCGTGTAATATTGAGGATTTTATAGCTCCAAAATTTGAGATTGACTCAGATCCCGGTATTTATTTTGCGACCATAGCCTCAGTAATGGCAAATGAGAGCTGTTACCTCGCGTTACCTTTTAAAGGCATAACAGTATATGTGACTATTACTTCAGAAGAGGTAGAGAGTAAGGTGAGAACCGCACCGGCTTTGTTATGCTCTCACTTCACATTTATTGCTGCAAACTATTCCTTCCCTCACAAATACAGTCTGTATTTCTACCTTAAAAAGAAAGGTTATGAGGTAGAGTTGCCAGGTAATAACATTATTGCTCAAAAGGGCGAAGATCAAATTCTTGGAATCTTTGACCTCAAGGGAAGACTCATGAAACTATCTAATTCAAAAATAACCGTTCAAGCTTAACAATATGTCATACACATCAGAAACACTCTCAGCACTAGAAAAAGAGCATCAAGTAGCACTAGCTACTGCACAAGATAAAATGTTAAGCGAGCTAAGCGATGCACAAGCATCTGGAGATCATGCAAAACTGCAAGAAGCAAGCGTAGATTTTCAAAATGTAACCTCTGAGCTAGCGACTGCATATGCAAAACGTATAGAAGAAATAAATGCACTCAATCACAAAGCCACTGTAGAGCAAGAACCAGAAATTTATACAAATAAAAGGGCAGATGTAGATTTAAACCTACTTGTATATGATGGAGATAGAGACTATGTAATCGCTTTTCAAAAAGACGAGCTGATTCAAAAGACGCTGGAAAAAGTAAATAAAGGTAATAGCAAGTTTAAGTCTAGAAAACACCTATTAAAATCTAGTTTAAGACTTACAAAAACACTTGCACCCATGCTCCATGAGATAGGAGAGCACTGCAAGCAAACCTTGAAACTTAAGGCAGATATTGAGTTTTTTGTATATCAAAGTGATATGTTTAATGCCTCATGCTATCCACCTGATGATAATAAGTTATACATCATTCTATCATCAGGAATA
Organism: Dokdonia sp. PRO95; assembly: GCF_000355805.1. Classification (NCBI taxonomy): domain Bacteria; kingdom Pseudomonadati; phylum Bacteroidota; class Flavobacteriia; order Flavobacteriales; family Flavobacteriaceae; genus Dokdonia; species Dokdonia sp. PRO95. The sequence continues at coordinate 156,322 of NZ_CM001837.1, read as the reverse complement.
CTGGAGCGATTCTCAAAAGATGAGCTCACCTTTGTAGTAGGGCATGAGATAGGGCATGTGTTATTTGAACACTTTGATTACCCTGTGAGACAGATACTTGATCAAGGTGAGAATGATCTCGCACCTATACACGCGATGAAATTATTTGCGTGGAATAGAAATGCAGAGATAAGCGCAGATAGAGCAGGACTGCTGTGTTGTCAAGATTTTGAAGCCGTAGGTCGCACCTTTTTCAAACTATCTTCTGGCGTAACAACAGATTCATTAGACTTCCAGCTTAATGCATACATAGAGCAGTTTAGTGATCTTGAGGAAGTTCTTAACGACTCAAATCACGACCCTTCAGACTGGTATAGCACGCATCCTTTTAGTCCGCTTAGGATTAAGGCACTCGAGCTTTTTAATAAGAGTGAGACCTACGCAGCCTTTAACGATACCATCAAGGGTGAGATTACAGAAGAGGCGATGGAGCTAGAAATCAAGCGCATTATGTCATTAATGGAGCCAGAAAACCTAGAGGACGAAAGCGAACATTCAGAAAAAATACAGCGTTTAATGTTCTTAGGTGGTTACCTCATATCAAATGCAGATGGCGTGGTAGACGACTCAGAGATCCAAGCATTGAGCAGTATTGTAGCGCCTAAGGTTTTTGCAAATTGTATGATGACTATCAAAGGACTCACAGAAGATGAGATGATAAGCGAGGTACAAGAGCTCACACGTGATTTACATATTGTGCTTTCGGTCATGCAAAAACTCAATTTACTACGTGATTTATCTATCATCTCCTATGCAGATGGTGAGATAGATGACAGCGAGGTTATCGTGCTATACAACCTAGCAAGATTGCTACATATCAATACAGACTTTATAGACCGTGTCATAAGCGACGCACAAGGAGTAGACTAACAACGGTTTAAAGATTTCTACGCTTTCGCGAAAGCAAGGCTAGAATGGGGTTTAGGGGGCTCCAAAGAAGGAAAGGCAGCAATACTATATTGCTGCCTTTTTATTGTTGTAAGAATTTTATGCGCTATGATACGTGGTATAAAAAATAAGTGCGCTTTCGCGAAAATGTGAAGTGATTTGATACTTTAGTAAATCAAATTGAGGATTAAGCTTGCGGAAATAAAGCAGAAGTAATCTTGTTTTTATAGATCCAATTCCTTTTTTACCATATTACTCTTTATGTTGTTAGGTTGATAACGCTGTGCCATAATCCTGATTATGAAATGGCGCCGTGCAACTACGGGAGTGTATAAATATTAATGGCATTTCTTATAAGTTAGCTTTAATCAAGGATGCAAGCTCATTATCACTTGGTCTTGGAGCATTATCATCAATGATTTTTCCAAATTTGTCAAAAAGGAGGTACCTTGGAATTGTCTTAATATTGTAATTATTATAGAGTTTTGACTTCTTCCAATCTGCAATTATATAATTATTTTCTTCAGTTGATAGGTTTTCTAATTTACTAGCACGAACCCAAGCTGAGTATTCTTTGTCAATTGAAATTTCAATAATTTCAAATTCTGTCTCATTGAACGTTGCTTTTAAATCTTCTAGAAATGGCATTTCTTTTCTACAAGGTACACACCAACTTGCCCAAAAATCAACTAGCACTATTTTTCCTTTTTCTTTTAAGAGAATTTCTTCAAATGTCAATTGGTTGTCATTAACCAAATTGGATAAAATTCCAATAGTACGGTTGTTTATGTCTAATTTCTTAGCATTTTCTTGTTGGTTTTGAACGATTATGTGCCATTTGTTTTTAAACTTATTACTAGTGTTTATAGTGTGAAATTTTGCTAAGTAATTCTGAAATTTTGATTTCTCCAAAAAATAGATGCTTTTAAGATAAGCACTTAGTAACATTTCCTTTGTTGACTGATTAAATAGCTTTGTTTCTTTAGTAACAACATCAAATTGTACAGTGTTTGAAACTCTTTTATCGTTTTGAAAATATTTATATAACACCAAAGCTTTTAAAAAACTTACGTATTCATTGCGTTCAAATAATTCTTCACTATTTATTTTTATATCTAAACTATCAATATCCAATTTTAAATGCTGCTTTCTAGCTTCTCTTACTTTCGATGTTGCGTACTTAAGTTGCTGGTCAAGCTTTGTACTTCTGTAGAACTCATCTGAGATACTATTAATAGCTTTTAGACTATCCAATAGCAAGTTTGAATTTTTATGTATTTGTTTTATTGAGAACTTATTGTTTTGAAATTTATCTTCGTCGATTACAATTGCCTCACTATTTAGATTTTGCTTAAACAGAAGGTAATCAAAGTTAGTTTCGCTCCATGATTTATCACTATTTAAGTGTGTAAAAACTGGATATTTAACTTGCTTGGAAGAATTAATTCTTGTGTTTTCGACATTAATTAAAATGCTGTCGCCTTTCTCAATTTCAAGTTTGTAAAACATTGAAATGAAAGGGTCTCCACCTATTATATAAACTGTAGTGTCTGTAGGAATTGTTATAGATGATTTATTCTCCTTTTTGCCTAGGTATAACATGTCAGGCATAGCCTGCATCTCATCCAGCGTTAAATTCGTAAAAAAAGAATCTATAGTGTCATTTACTTTTATAAATACCTCGTTTCTCTTTTTAGTTGTTACCTTATTGTTAACTAGAGGCTCGATAATAGTATTTATCTTTTTTTCGGTACAACTAAGTATCGAAAGAAGTAAAAGTATTGTGTATATATTTTTCATTTGTGAGCGGATAAAAAACAATCTTACAAAGCAAACAGAGATCAAATCATAGAAGTCTCATTGAAAATCTGATATTACTTAAAGTATGTGCAATTACTTGTTTTTTAATTGATTGTCTAAATATACACTTATTTGTAAATCTAGCGCAGCGTGTCTCGCTACTAGAAATAGTTATTGTGTGCATATTTTCGCGAAAGCGTAGCACCACTCAATTTAATCAGAATATGCTGTAAGCTGCTAGTTTGATAAAGCTATTACGAATGCCATTTGTAATCATCAAGCATCGTAAAACTCGGCGGTTTTAATGGTAAATCCTAAAGATTTGATTTTGGTTTTGAGTTCAGATAACGGGACACTATTAGGACTGTCTCTATACGTTATGTTGTTTACAGTAATCTCTGTAGCTCCGGCTCCTTTTGCTGGTAGTACATTAGTAAACACGAGCTCGCTATCATAGTCAAATACCGTGAAGTCGTACATAGTGGCTAGTGCGTAATGCTGGGTAGTGTCTAGAGATAAAAGCCGTAGCTGGTTAGGTTGCATTTGTTGTGCAAGGTTTTTTGGAGTCCTATAAACGTTAGCGTGGTATAAAGTGAGCTGTGCTGCGTGAATTTCATCTTCCTTATCTGCCAGTAAATCACTAGGTAGCTCATAAGATCTACGAAGTGTTTTTAACTGGCCATAGCTGAGTGTAAAGGTTTCTACTAGAGTGAGCTGCTTGCTTATACGAGCTTCTCTATCATAATACTCATCGATGTATGGCTTAGCCATTGCTATCTCATTATACCAACCTATATAGAGGAGTGCCGCTGTTTTTCCTAATGACTCATTTCTAATACCTCCATAGACAGAGAGACCAATCCTTATATCGCCAAACCACCAGTGTGCAGCATAAATAACACTGCCGCTGCTATATCCCTCGTTATACTTTTTACCATCCGGCAGCGGATTCTTATTAATGTTATGAGGTTCGCCTAGAATAGATATGAGCTGCTTCATATAAGGCGCGTGGTGCTGTTGAAACCATCCCTTTTTGATAGGTTTTAATCCAAATGAAATGGAGGAAATTGGTCTGTTATAAGAAGGCCCGTAGAATTCACATGAAACACCATCTAAGCCTAAAAATCCGTTTGAAGGTACTTTGTGTAGCTTCCAAGAACTAGTATACTTGTTGAGGTTTTCACGCTTAAAGATTTCAAAGACGTGATTAAATGTTTGTCCCCAACTAAATGGTTTATTGTCTATCTCAAAGGTGCTCCAATCCATACTCTTCTAATACTAATCATTGTTTGTGGCGGGCTATAAATATATGCACTTAAGATTGCTGGATTAATTATAATTAATTGTTGAGTTAATCAGTTGCATTGTTGATTTGGTTTCTTCTGTAAAATCTCCGTCTTTTGTCATGAGTTTTTCAAAACTCACGAACAATGTTTTTTTGGCTGAGTTTTTCACCTCTAGAATTAGTACCTCTTTACTATTGTTTATGGTTGCTTTCTTTGCAGGCAGTGTGTCATTACCTAATTGAAAATCTAGACTATTTATCTCTTGAGTAGATGTATTCATGTTATTAATGAACGCTCTTGCAAAATCTTCAAGTTTTAATTCTTGATCCATTTCATAAATCACGATAGTCGTGCTATCACCCTTTAGCGTGTTTACTTTTAAAGTCTCGTGTGCTTCATAAGAGGTCTTGAATGATGCGGGATAAGAGAAAGAAAGGAAGTCATTTACAAAACTACTACTATTCAATTTTTCTATTACTGCAGTTGTGTTCTCACTACTCTTATGGTCTCGTATGTGTTTGCTAGAGTCGCAGCTAGTAAAGGCTAGCATAATAGCGATTATATAGATTTTTCTTAACATTGATAAAAGAGTTTGAACAACGGTTTGCACTATCACTAGTTCTATATTAAGAAATTACTTTAAGAGCCTCAATAATGTCACTAGGTTCTGCTCGTGTTCTATAGTCCACATTTACATAGCTCCATGTAACTATGCCTTCTTTATTGAGCACAAAAGTGGCAGGAATAGGTAATATGCTTCCTTTGCCATTGTTTATTTTATCTAAATCTAGTCCTCTATCTACCTTCATGTGATCCATTAAAAATGCTGGCACCTCCCATGACACTCCATATAGAGAAGCCACCTTTGCATCTTGATCAGATAGTACCGTAAATTCCATATTGCTAATCTCACTTTCTGTCATAGATCCATCTGGCACCTGTGGACTTATGGCAACAAGTGTTGCACCTAGCGCGCGAATTTCCTCTAGTTTTGACTGTAATGCTCGTAGTTGTAAGTTGCAATAAGGACACCAATCACCGCGATAAAATGTAACCACAACAGGACCTTGACTCAATAAAGTGGTGAGAGATATCTTCTGCTTTTTAGGATTAGGAAGTTCAAACTCTGGAGCTTTGTTACCTACTTGAAGCGCATCCTTTCCAGTTAAAAAAGCTTTAGCCTCCTCGATAACTTTATCTACGCCTTTCATAAAGTCAGGTTTTGCCTGTCTTCCAGCTTCAATTTTGGCGTATGTTTGTTCTTTTAATGTTTTCATTATTGCTATAGGGATTTTCAAATAAGATTTGATACAAATAAATGGATTGTAGCGGCTGATCTTACCATTGTTCTATAGCATAAATATACAATCTATAAGTAGGACGATAGGATTGCTTAAGGGAAAAGAATCTTAACGACAGTTATGGACCTCACGAAAACATGCTGTGCGTTAAATAGGACTAGTTAATCCAGTCAAATGCTTTTATGGAAATACCGGTAAAACAATCATCTGCACAATCATTAGGTGTAAAACCGCATAATGTAAGTAAGCCATTTACTTCAGTTTGTAAGGATATCGTATTGTTCTCTTGATCTACTACGAGGTATTCGCTTGCGCAAGAATTATATAACTCGTCTATTGTGAGTGGTGCAGCGCCTTCTGGGTTTGTTCCTAATGCAGCTTCGTTTTCAGAGTAAGTGTCTGTAATTGTTCTTTCTCCAGTCTCACCATTTACAGTAAAGGCTTGATATACTCTAGAGACCACACTGTTATTTATCACTTTGATTTCTGTAGTGCTTCCATCACCTGTAAAGGAGATAATGTCTGTTTGATAGATGTAAGATTTCCCATTATCATTTTTTAAGTCTGTCCACTTGCTTAAACTTTCATCATATGATAAGCCAGTTTCACCATTCAAGTCTGTAAGTGTAGAAAGGCTATCTGTATTTGTGGTGTCGTCATCACTATCACAAGAGGTAAGTAAGAGTGTAGAAGCTAAAAGGAGGTTTAGAAAAAGTTTCATAGTTATGTTTTTTATCAACTAGGTAATACTAATAAATATTATGAATAAAGATTAACGACTTACGGTTAGAATATTGGTTGTTTTTTTGAATAATTTATCATTTATATTGTAAGTAATATTGACAAATTGCCCATCTTCCTTTTTAGCTCTTAGATTACAAATTTCATGGTTTTCACCTTCTTTTAAAAAGAAGAAATATTTTCCTTCAAGAAGATTCTCTGAAGCTACATCTTTATTTGAACAATCCCATTTAAACTCTAACTGAGTGTAACCTTGATAAGGAAACTCTCCGGCAAAAAATGTAAAGCAATCATCTATATCTTGAGATTTTGTATTTCCTTTATTATTGGAACGTACAATGCAGTTACTTTTATTAAATAATGAAGATTTTTCCTTTCCTTGCAGATGGTTAATGGAGAGGATTTTATTTTTATCGGTGATTCCAAAATATAGTTCATTTGTGCCTTTTATCTTGTAAAACACTCCGTTATAGTATGAATGAATTTCCTTTGAACTTATGATTTCAATTTCATTTTTAGACTTTTCAATAGTTGAGTTCTTTAAATGATATTTATAGAAGAGATTTTGTAAGTCTTTTTGTGATTGTTTCTCATTATCCGCACAACTTATGTTTGAAAGTAATAATAAACACACAATAGATTTGATTATGTGAAAGTTTTTCATTGTTTATTGAGTTTATTTAAAGTGCTGTCCTAGATTATCATCTTGTTGCAATTTCTCACTTGGTTAATATTTCGATGGCTTTCTAAATATATGGGTAGATTATTATAGAAATGGGCTTTCGCGAAAGCGTTAAAATTCTAAGAATCAATACTTTTTAGTGTTTAAGTGAAAATGGACTTAGCGAATCTACAAATAGATTTTCACACTTGTTTACGGTTTTCCTTTAGGCTTGTTATTTTTTTGTAAAATTTACGACAAGATCTTGTGTGTAATAAGCTTAGGCATATGGCTTTAATCTTTGTAATTAGTGGGTTTAATAGCCTTAGAAGAGTAAGTTTGTTCTTCTAGGAATGGAGGATAATTATGGAGACGCTTTTTTATCTCACAACCCCTTTGTAAATAAAGATAAAGGGTGTATTTTTGCACTCCTTTTTGGCCACCTTTAGAAAGCTGCCATTGAGGTATTTAAAAAATAAAACAAACCCTTTTACGGTTTCTAGGTTTATGAAGCTTTCGCAGAAACGTAAAATACAAAACCCATCTGTCTATAAAACGCTTGTTTTTAGGTAGATGTAAATTTTAGCAAATGGCTGAAGAAACAAAAAATCCTGAAGTTCAGGAAGAAGCTGCAGTAGCAGCACCAAAAGTTGAGCTAACTCCAGCTCAAGAAAACCCAGAACAATTTCTTAAAGACTTTAACTGGGAGAAGTACGAAGAAGGAATCGATACTGTAGATGACAAGCAACTTGAAGAATTTGAAGCGCTTGTAGCAAGTAACTTTGTAGATACACTTGATGACGATGTTGTAGAAGGAACAGTAATTACACTTACTGATCGTGATGCAATCATTGACATTAACGCTAAGTCTGAAGGAGTAATCTCTCTTAACGAGTTCCGTTACAATCCAGACCTTAAAGTAGGTGATAAAGTAGAAGTACTTATCGACGTACGTGAGGATGCAACTGGGCAATTGATATTATCACACCGTAAGGCACGTGTTATCAAGGCTTGGGATCGCGTTAACGCTGCACACGATGAGGGAACTATCGTAAACGGATTTGTAAAAGCTCGTACTAAAGGAGGTATGATCGTAGATGTTTTCGGTATCGAAGCATTCTTACCAGGATCACAAATTGATGTGAAGCCTATACGTGATTACGATCAGTATGTAAACAAAACAATGGAATTCAAGGTTGTAAAAATCAACCACGAGTTTAAAAACGTTGTCGTATCTCACAAAGCGCTTATCGAAGCAGATATCGAAGAGCAGAAGAAGGAGATCATCGGGCAGCTTGAAAAAGGACAAGTACTTGAAGGTGTTGTTAAAAACATTACTTCTTACGGTGTATTTGTTGATCTTGGAGGTGTTGATGGACTGGTACACATTACAGACCTTTCTTGGTCACGTATCAACCACCCGAACGAAATCGTTGAGCTTGATCAGAAACTGAATGTTGTAATCCTTGACTTTGATGAGGATAAAACACGTATCCAGTTAGGTCTTAAGCAACTTTCTAAGCACCCATGGGAAGCTTTAGGAGAAGAGCTTAAAGTAGGTGATAACGTAAAAGGTAAAGTAGTTGTAATCGCAGATTACGGTGCATTTATCGAAGTAGAAGAAGGAGTAGAAGGTCTTATTCACGTATCAGAAATGTCATGGTCTACGCACTTACGTAGCGCTCAAGACTTTGTAAAAGTAGGAGACGTAGTAGATGCTCAAATTCTTACTTTAGATCGTGAAGATCGTAAGATGAGCCTTGGTATCAAGCAATTAACGCAAGATCCATGGACAGATATTACTTCTAAATACCCTGTAGGTTCACGTCACGAAGGTATCGTGCGTAACTTTACAAACTTCGGTGTGTTCTTAGAACTAGAAGAAGGTATTGATGGATTAATTTACATCTCAGATCTTTCTTGGACTAAGAAAGTGAAGCACCCATCAGAATTCTGTGAGGTAGGAGATAAACTAGAAGTAGTGGTTCTTGAGCTTGACGTAGATGGACGTAAATTATCTTTAGGTCACAAACAAATCGAAGCAAATCCTTGGGATAAGTACGAGGATGAGTTCAAAATGGGTACTACTCACAAAGCTGCAATCACAGAGATTGTAGACAAAGGAGCTACTATCGATTTTAACGAGGATATTACTGCATTTGTTCCTACTCGTCACCTTGAAAAAGAAGACGGAACTAAATTAGGAAAAGGAGAAGAGGCAGAATTCCAAATTATTGAATTCAACAAAGACTTCAAGCGTGTAGTTGCTTCACATATGGTTATCCATAAAGAAGAAGAAGCTAAGATCGTTAAGCAACAAGCTAAGAAAGCTAAAACTCAAGCAGATGAGTCTAAGCCTACTTTAGGTGATGCAAACGATGCTCTTGCAGCTCTTAAAAAGAAAATGGAAGGAGGAGAGTAATTCTCACCATCTAGTTCTTATACTAAAAGCCTCTCAGGAAACTGAGAGGTTTTTTTTTGCTTTCCTATGAATAATATATTGATTAAAATGGGCATCATCACTTAGGAATACGGTGAATGCTTTGTGTTATGGTGTACGTTGTTCTATTGTACTAAATATGCTAGCTATTTTATGAATAATTAGCTAGTTTTGTCTCCTGCCTATGAAATCACTTAAGCCATCAGTTTCCGTAATATTAAGCACGTATAATGCTGTTGATTGGTTAGAAAAAACACTTTGGGGATATCAATTTCAAACGACCTTCGATTTTGAAATTGTTATAGCAGATGATGGATCTGGACCACAGACAAAAAAGCTTTTAGAAGATTTTTCAAAAGATTTTCCAGTTCCTATTATACATGTATGGCAGGAAGATGAAGGTTTTCAAAAATCACGTATTCTCAATAAAGCCATAGTTGCCTGTAACTCGGATTACATATTAATGAGTGATGGTGATTGTATACCAAAAAATAACTTTGTTGAAGAGCATATAAAACATAGAAGGAAAGGTTATTTTCTTTCGGGAGGTTATTTCAAACTTCCTTTAGATATATCAAATTCAATAAATTATGCAGATATCCAGAATCAAAATTGTTTTGATGTAAACTGGTTAAAAGAGCGTGGTTTAAAATCTTCATTTAAAAATAAAAAACTCACGGCTGGCAAATTTACTTCAAGAGCCCTAAATTTTCTTACTCCTACAAATGCTAGTTGGAATGGTCACAACGCTAGCGGTTGGAAAGAAGATATTGTGAGGGTAAATGGTTTTGATGAGCGCATGCAGTACGGAGGACAAGATAGGGAGCTTGGCGAGCGCTTGATGAATTCTGGCATAAAATCTATTCAGATACGTTATACTGCAATTTGTGTTCATTTAGATCACGCAAGAGGATACAAGACACAAGAAACTCTTGACAAAAATGCGGCGATTAGAAAAAATACTCGTGACAATAAAGTGACTTACGCAATTCATGGTATCGATAAAAATCATGATGTTACTATTTAGATAGCCGCTATTTTTATTGAATTATGAAGTTAAAAGAATATTTTCCATCCATACTTAAAAGTTTTGCGTTAAAAAACAAATCTGTTAGTAAGATTAAGTCAAGAAACAAGAATACGGTGCCATTGATTGTGTCACTTACCACAATTCCTTCTCGTCTTAAGCTTGTTCAATATACAGTGAGGAGTCTACTTTCTGCAAATCCTCAACCAGATAAAATTATTCTTTGGCTTAACGAAGACTTAGAAAGTGCTGTGCCAGCAGGACTCAAAGCGTTAGAAGGTGATGTGTTTGAGATAAGATACTCGCCCTATACTTTTTCTCACCGTAAGCTTATCCATTCTTTAGAGCTTTTTCCTGATAGCATAATCGTGACCGTTGATGATGATGTGATGTACCATCCTAATTTATTAGGGCAATTGTATAAGTCCCACCTAGAATATCCAAAGGATATTATTGCAAATAGAGTAAGGAGTATATCATACAATGAACAAGGAGAAGTCCTTCCTTATAAACAATGGAAACATGTAACATCTGCTGCCATTGAAGATATGACAATGATGCCTGTGGGAGTATGTGGAGTTTTATATCCTGTAGGGTCTCTTAATAAACAAGTTTTAAATGTAGATCTTTTTCAAGAATTATCTCCCAAAAGTGATGATCTGTGGTTTAAAACAATGGCGCTTTTAAATGGGACATTATCTCGATTTGCACCATATACTGTGGAAGACCCTATACCACTTGTAGGTAGTCAAAAAGTGGCCCTTAAAAAAACAAACGTTAATGAGGACCGCAATAGAGTGCAGTGGGAAAACCTAGCGTTACATTTTAATATAGACTTAAAAGAAATGTAGGGATCTTTTTGTGAATCATGGATTTGTCTCTCCATGACTTTGCATGGAAAGTAGCATTTATCTATCAAAAAATAATTTTCTAGCTGAGATCTTGATCTAGTCTACTAGATATCCAGTTTTTAATATGTGCAAGTAAAGCAGGATCTGCTCTTTCTAAGCTCTGGAAGGTTACAAATATTTTAGATGGATCTTCTATAAATTGAGCCAACTTCTTTTTTACACTTGAAGGTTTCTTGTAAGATCTGAAATAAGTTAGTCGCGTGTCTTTTGAGTAGTGAAAGGTTCCCTTTTTAATTTCGAGATGCTCAGATAGGGAAGACAGTAAAAACTGACTCTTATCGCGGAACCTAAATGAAATATTCTTTTTGAGCAAGTCCTCATGTTCGTTAAAATAATCAACTAGCGTAGATTTTCTTACACTCATAGGGGTGTGATATCTTCTCACATACTTCTTTGTGCCAGCTAGCATAGCGCTTTGTTGCTGTAGTCTTTTAAAGCTTGTTCTATTAGGGTCTGGTGCTTTCCCTATAAGCTTGAGTAGCTTCTGAAAGTAAACTCTAAGTGTTCTGTCTTCATTAAATTTTTCCCATGAGCCGCGCAATACGGGCATTCCATTGATAAAAAAATCTTCGGGAGCGGTAGCTCTCATTAGGAAAAAATCATCATTAAAAACTATAAAGTGCTCAGACAGGTTTGGGATTCTATAGAGCATAACTTCTATAGAGATAGAGTTAAAGCTCGGTAAAGACTCCTCGTAGCCTCTAAAAATTACCGTATGATCTATAATTTCTAGGTTAACTCCATGTTCTTGGGCCTTTGTACATAGTCTGTCAAAGCCTTGTGGTACTTGGTTGTCGGTAACTAGGTATATGTTTTTTATAAACGGAGCAAACTTGATAATCGATGCTATTGCAATCTGCACTTCGCCTATCGCATTATAGCGAGTGCTTTCTGCTTTTTTAGAGAAATCAATCTTAGTAGCAAGATAGGTGTTGATTTTGTGCTGCCATGTTAAGTCATCACCATTAACCCATGTAATAACTGCATCTATTTGAATATCATTAGTCTGCTCCGTTGTCATATTATACCGCTACGTCATACTCTCTTAAGGCATCGTTAAGTGATGTCTTTTTGTTAGTACTTTCTTTACGTTTCCCTATGATTAATGCACAAGGAACTTGGTACTCTCCTGCAGCAAATTTCTTAGTGTAACTTCCAGGTATTACTACAGATCTTGCAGGTACACGTCCTTTCATTTCTACAGGCTCATCACCTGTTACATCTATAATCTTTGTGCTCATAGTAAGTACTACGTTTGCTCCTAAAACAGCTTCTTTCTCAACGTGTACACCTTCTACTACGATACATCTAGATCCTATAAAAGCACCATCTTCTATGATAACTGGAGATGCTTGTAGTGGTTCTAAAACACCACCTATACCTACACCACCACTTAGGTGTACGTTTTTACCTATTTGCGCACAACTTCCTACGGTTGCCCATGTATCCACCATAGTTCCCTCATCTACATAAGCTCCTATGTTTACATAACTTGGCATAAGGATTACGCCTTTAGAGATATAAGCTCCGTGACGTGCCACTGCATTAGGCACTACGCGAATACCACGATTTGCAAAGTCCTTTTTTAATGGAATTTTGTCATGATACTCAAAAATACCAGCCTCAAGTGTTTCCATTTTTTGGATGGGAAAATAAAGTACAACGGCTTTTTTCACCCATTCATTTACTTGCCATCCGTCGTCAGTAGGTTCTGCTACGCGTAGTGTACCGCGGTCTAGCATGTCTACTACTTCTCGTATTGCATTAATAGTAACTGGATTTGTAAGGTGTGAGCGATCTTCCCACGCCTCTTCGATGATATTTCTAAGTTGTGTCATTTGATAATTTTTAAACGCCGAGAGAGATATTAATAAGTCTCTCAGTAGTCATTAACGGAGTTCAAAGATAAAGTTTCAATTGCTTTTTTAACAATTACCAAGGTGTCAAAAAGGAAACAAGTTTGCAGTTTGTTGTTATATATAAAACAACGGTATAAACCTTAGCCTGCTAGAGAAGCTCACTTACTTCTTCAAATATAAGTTCATTGAGTGTGGATTTTTTATATTGATAAAGTGAAGTAACAACGAAAGCCGCTACGACGAGCAATCTTATAGCTCGTTTTTCCTTATTTTTGCACCAAATTTTATAGATGGCACGCATCATTGCAATAGATTATGGAACAAAGCGCACTGGTATTGCAGTGACAGATGAGTTGCAAATGATCGCTTCTGGTCTTACAACTGTTGATACTAAGGATATCTTTACATTTTTAAAGAAATATCTTTCAGAAGAGAAAGTGGAGGCTATGGTGATAGGTGAGCCTAAGCGCATGAATAATGAGGCGAGTGATGTAGAGGTAGATATTGTACGCTTTCGCGAAAGCGTAGAAAAAAAACATCCCGAGCTTGAAATCATTAGGCAAGATGAACGTTTTACCTCAAAGATGGCTTTCCAGACTATGCTAGATAGCGGCATCGGTAAAAAGAAAAGACAAAACAAAGCACTTGTAGATCAAATAAGTGCAACCATTATACTGCAGGATTACCTGTATAATAAATAGATATGATATTACCTATAGTAGCATACGGAAGTCCCGTGCTTAAGAAAAAGGCAAAAGACATTACTCCAGAGTATCCTAATCTTAGTGAGCTCCTTGAGAATATGTATGAGACAATGTATGGAGCGCACGGCGTAGGCCTTGCAGCACCACAAGTGGGATTACCTATACGCATCTTTCTTGTAGATACAACACCATTTGCAGATGATGAGAGCTTTACAGCAGAGGAGCAAAAGCAGCTATCTAGCTTTAAGAAAACCTTTATCAATGCAGAGATTCTAGAAGAAGAAGGCGAGGAGTGGGCTTTTTCTGAAGGGTGCCTGAGCATACCTGGTATAAACGAAGATGTTTTTAGAAAGCCTACGGTAACCATCAAGTATCAAGACGAAAACTTTAAAGAGCATACAGAGACTTATGATGGTCTTATAGCACGTGTGATACAGCACGAGTATGACCACATAGATGGTATACTTTTTACAGATAAACTCTCTAGTCTTAAAAAACGCTTAATAAAAGGGAAGCTCGCAAATATCTCAAAAGGGAAGTGCAGTGCAGAATATCGTATGCGTTTTCCGGCTGCATCAAAAAAACGCTAGTATTCTCAAGGTCTTCTGTGAAGATTAACAAATCCTTGCAAACAAAATTTGTAAATAAGTATCGCAAAGTGCATCTTTGCCACCCAATTTTAATAACATATGAGTTTAGATAAAGTAATTGCAATCGCTGGAAAGCCTGGAATATATGAGTTAAAGAAGCAAACACGTAGTGGTTTTGTGGCAGAATCTCTTGTAGATGGTAAGAGAATTACTGTAGGTATTCGTCATAATGTAAGTGTACTTTCAGAAATTGCTATCTATACCCTAAGTGAAGAAAAGCCACTGAGAGAGGTATTACAAGCTATAAAAGATAAAGAAAACGGAGCACCTACTATTAATCATAAAGTGTCAAAAGATGAACTTGAAGAGTTTTTCTTTAACGTAGTTCCAGATTATGATGAGGATCGTGTGTATGCTAGTGACATCAAAAAGGTAGTACAGTGGTACAACATCTTACAAGCAAAAGATATGCTCAATTTTGAAGCGCCAGCAGCTCCTGCAGCAGCAAGCGAAGAAGAGGAATAGTGCATAACTTTTTATAATATTAAAAAGCCTTTACAGTTTATGTGTAAAGGCTTTTTTAGTTTTAATGGTGGTTACGCTTTCGCGAAAATGTGCCAAACCAGAATACTGTAAATAACACTGAATAGAGGTGACAACAGCAAATAGTTGCCGCTACACTTACACAAGGGATGATGAATACAAGAGAAACACAATTACAAGCCTTTGATAGATTACTAACCATAATGGATGAGCTACGCGTAGGTTGTCCTTGGGATAAAAAACAAACGATGGAGAGCCTGCGCCATCTTACCATAGAGGAGACTTATGAGCTAGGCGACGCCATACTAGATAATGATCTAGAAGAAGTAAAAAAGGAGCTTGGAGATCTCTTATTACACATTGTATTCTATGCCAAAATAGGAAGCGAGACCAAGGACTTTGATATCGCAGATGTTGCAAACAGTATTTCAGATAAACTTATTTCTCGCCATCCTCATATTTATGGAGATATAGATGTTGCCGACGCAAAAGAGGTGGAGCGCAACTGGGAAAAGCTTAAGCTTAAAGAAGGTAAGAAGTCTGTACTAGAAGGTGTGCCAAAGGGATTACCCGCACTAGTAAAAGCTAGCCGAATTCAAGATAAAGTAGCAGGTGTAGGTTTTGACTGGGAAGAACCACAGCAGGTTTTTGAAAAAGTGCAAGAAGAACTTGAGGAGCTACAGCACGAAGTAAATGAAAACAATCAAGAAAAGATTGAAGCCGAGTTAGGTGATGTACTCTTTTCAATGATTAACTACGCCCGCTTCTTAAAAGTAGATCCAGAAAGCGCACTAGAGCGCACCAATAAGAAATTTATAAAACGCTTTCAGTACTTAGAAGGTAAGGCCAAAGAACTTAATAAAGACCTTTCAGACATGACGCTTGCCGAAATGGACGCTTTTTGGGAGGAGGCTAAGAAGTTGTAATTGGTTTATAGCAATGTGTTTACATTTCTTTTTGAGTTTGGTGTATTATGTTTCCGGAAGGAATTTTAATTAATATTCAACTTCAACTTCAACTTCAACTTCAACTTCAACTTCAACTTCAACTTCAACTTCAACTTCAACTTCAACTTCAACTTAAGGGTTACTTCCCTCACTCAAACATCCTGTTCCCTCAATCTAGGTTTTTAAAAGGTGGTGTCTACTCTAATTTCACCTCATAATTAAAAACCAAAGGATATGAAAACACTTAGCACATTCATAATGCTGCTCCTTTTTATACTAGGAGTACAAGCACAAGAAATAATTATTTCAGGAAACGTATCAAATGATGGCGAACCTCTTCCAGGAGCTAATGTTCTCGTAAAAAACAGTGAGATAGGCGCTGTGTCCGACTTTAATGGGAACTACGAGATTAAAGCTGCTGCTACAGATACATTAGTCTTTACCTACGTTGGCTATAATTCAAAAGAGATTCCTGTTAATTCTCAGACTACTATAAATGTCATTTTAGAATACAGTAGTGAGTTAGATGAAGTCGTGGTTACAGCCATGGGTGTAAGAAGAGAGAAGAAAGCATTAGGATATGCTGTTTCTACCGTTTCTTCAAAACTTGAAGGGAAAGTTGCTGGAATACATATTACGGATGGCAAACCTTCTTCTGGAATTTCTCAGAATGATCCTGCGTATGGCCAACTAACAGCTGGTGAAATAAATGATGTAGAGAAATACGCTGAGTTTGTGAAAATCTACAACTCCGGAGAAGCAAAGGAAATTGCAATGAAGTGGGGATTTAATCATGATGGTAGAACTGATATACAAGTAACGGATAACAGCGGACTGCCAGTAGCAAACGTAGGTGTTGCTCTTTATAAAAATAATAACCTCTTGATGAAAGGAATGACAGATACATCAGGAATGAGTATGCTGTTTAAAGGAAAATATAGTCCAACTGATACTTATCTAGTGCAACTGTATTACAGTGGTGAGATAGAAGGAAAGAAAATCTCTAGAAATCAGAAACAAGTCTCTTTTACAATTCATGAACATCAAGCTAGTAATGCTATCGATATATTATTTGCAGTTGATGCTACAGGTTCCATGGGTGATGAGATTGCATATCTCAAGTCAGAACTCAAAAATATAATGAATAGGATAGATACGAGTGTTGAACAAAAGAGAGTAGCGCTTACGGTGTACAGAGACCATGGTGATGATTATGTAACTCGTACAATAGATTTTAGCAGCGATGTAAATGAAGTAAAAGACTTCCTTTCGTCGCAGCATGCAGCTGGAGGTGGAGATTATGAAGAAGCAGTAGAGGAGGCGCTTAAGGTATCATTGTCACAGTCATGGAACGAGAAAGCAAAGGCTAGGATACTCTTTTTGATGCTAGATGCTCCGCCTCATTTTAATCAAGAAAACGTTGCCATGATTAAAAGTCAAATTGCAAAAGCAAAAGAGCAGGGTATAAAAATTATTCCAGTAGTTGCCAGTGGAGCAAATAAAGAAGTAGAGTTTTTAATGAGGTCTTTTAGTGTGTCAACTAATGGAACATATGTGTTCTTAACTGATGATAGTGGTATAGGAAATGATCACATAGAAGCCACTACAGAAAGTTTTAAAGTAGAAAAACTTAATGATTTAATGGTACGATTAATAGAGCAGTATGCAGGTGTGCAAACTACTGTTTAAGAGTAGTGTTTTTTTTTGTGGATGATTAATAGCGCACTATATAAAGTAGTGCGCTATTTCTTTATATAGACTGTAGGTATAAATACTCCACTTTCTCCCTTGCCCATGGAGTTCTTCTTAAAAACTTTAAGCTAGATTTTATGGAAGGATCTTTTTTAAAGCAATTGATATCTACCTGTAAGCTCATTTCCTTCCAGCCATATTTTTCAACTAGAAATTCAAGTATATCTGCAAGCTTCACACCGTGCAGCGGATTGTTAGGTTGTGCTTTTTTCTCTTCCATAGGCTGCAAAGATAAAAGAAACTATTGTCTAAAAAGATTTACCGTTACCGTAGCTGCTTCTGTATTTGGAAACTTAGCACTCAAGGTTTCATCTCTTTTCATTCCAATAGCGGCAAGTGTATCATGAAAGACTGGCACTTCTACAATATATTGATCAGAATATCCATGTGTAGCGTCATAAGCTGTAACTGCAGTACGCCCTATATTACGAGCAGCAACCGCTGGTGGGATACTGTGTAATTCTATAAGCAGTAATCCATGTTTTCCTACATAAGGTGACCACTTACTAAAGTGATCCGCAAGAGACGCCTCCACATCATTGTTAGATAGTCGTTTTCCTTCATATGAAAATGCGCCTGTTGATCTACTTGCATGCTCAAGCTTTTTCTCTGGTGCTTTCCAAACACGATTGTGATCTAAGAAAGAACGTACATTGAGAAGATCTCCTAGTGTTATATCGTACTCTTCTTTTAAATCTGTCGCTAGTCTTTCTGGATCACCTATATCTCCCCACATTACTTTTGCCCAGATTTCAGATTGTATTACGTTTTGCTTAGTAATGTCTATGGCGGCTTGGTTGTAATCTGCTCCTACAAGGATGAGTGGGTATTCATCTAGATGCTTACCACGTAAAGTGTGACGCTCGATGAGGTTATAAAGGTGAATTAAAAATGCACCATTACCACAGCCCATATCTAATATCCCTTTAGGTTGCTCGTCTAGAGGTTTATTGAAAATATCAAGTATAATAGTATCTACCACTTTAAAATAAGTGGCATGTGCACCACCACTTCCCCAGACATTCATAGCTCTATCTACATGGCCTTCTTGGTTTCCATCGCCATGGTGTTTTGCACTCAATGCATCGCCAAAAATAAGATCATCAAGTTTACGTAGGGTAGGTATGTAAGATACGGTTACTCCGTAAGAGCTTGCTCTTTTTGCAAAAAATAGTCCTTTGTCTGTAAACTGGTAGGTCTGTCCTTTTTTATTAAAAAGTTCAAAATAGGAGAGCATATCTAGCAGCTTTTTAAAGTTTTGTCCATCTGCATGAAACTCCTCAGGCTTAAAGCTGGCTTGCATAAAATATTTATGAAAGGCACCATTCATTGATAAGTGCACAAGCGTTGGGCCTAAGATAGTTCCTTCTATATGTGCAAGTATTTGCTCTTGCACTTCGCGCTCCTTGGTAGTTGAAGATAAGGTGAGACCATAGGCTTCTTTATATTTCTCAAAAATATTTTGGAGTTTCTTAAATGGAGCTGCCTCAAATTTTCTAAAATGATAATTCTCAGAAAGCTTTTGCAGTGCAGTCACATCTTCATATAGAGGAAACAGTGCAAATGCAATAGGCGATAATTCGTTTACCTTATAAACCACTTCATTATCCTCATTATTCACAGCTTGCTCAATCCATCCCTGTGATGCTAGTACACGCAATGCTACGTTCAAGTAGCCCTCGTTTACAGTAAAAGTGTTGCTTAAAGTAGTTAGACTCACTTCCTTTTCTTGCAAAATAAAGTCGGTTACTCCATTTTTATAGAGTGTAAACGCAGATGGCGCTGTTACTATACCATCCAGATGTCTAAAAAGGCGTTCTCTATAAGTGGTCTGTAATGTTTTTGACACCATAATATCAGTGTGTTAGTGGTTAGATTTTTATAAGTCTACTTGGTCGGTAGGATTATGCGCAAATTACTTAATAATTGTTTTTTAACATCAATTTAATTGCGACAGATTCTTATGTATTTTTACAGTGATGAATCGTACTTCAAAAATTATTTCTATTAGTGATATAACAACGCTCAAAGAGCAGTTATTATCGTGGTCTCAACAATATGAAGAGGTTATCTGGCTTGATAGTAATAGCTATGAACGTCAGAATTATCCTGAGTATGAAGCCATCTTAGCAGTAGACGCTTTTACTAGTTTAAAGACAGATTATCAAGGTGCTTTTGACCAGTTGGAGGAATATCAAAGTACAATTAAGGATTGGATTTTTGGTTATTTAAGCTATGATCTTAAGAATGATACAGAGCGTCTTACTTCAAAAAATAGCGACAAGCTAGACTTTGCCGACCTACATTTTTTCCAACCTAAAAAATTGTTCTTACTCAAAGGAGACACACTGGAGATGTTATATCTAGGGATGGTAGATGATGAGATGGAGGATGATTACGAGGAGATACTGGCAACTCAGTCTTCTGAAATCGAATTTAAAGCACAGCCATTATCCATAAAACTTAAGATCCATAAAGAAGCGTACAAGGAAAAAGTGCGCAGCATGTTAGAACATATTTATCGGGGAGATATTTATGAAGCAAATCTGTGCCAAGAGTTTTATGCGCTGGGAACTATAAACCCATTAGAAATCTATAAACGCCTTAATGCTATTAGTTCGCCACCTTTTGGCACCTATCTCAAGCTTGAGGATCAGTTCTTACTTTCGGCATCTCCGGAGCGATATATTAAGAAAATAGGGAGTAAGATTGTCACGCAGCCCATAAAAGGAACAGCAAAACGTGGGGTAGATGAAAAGGAGGATACCGCTTTCGCGAAAGCGTTACAACAAAACTCAAAGGAACGCTCAGAAAACATAATGATTGTAGACCTGGTGCGCAATGACTTGTCTCGCACAGCCCGCAGAGGATCTGTTGTAGTAGAGGAGTTGTGTGAGGTATACCCATTTAAGCAGGTGCACCAAATGATCTCTACCGTAACTTCAGAACTAGGATTAGGGATCTCACCGGTAGACGTGATACGTAGTACCTTCCCAATGGGAAGCATGACCGGAGCTCCAAAGTTACGAGCAATGCAAATTATTGAGTCACTAGAGGAGTCAAAACGTGGCTTGTATAGCGGCGCTGTAGGTTACTTTACGCCAGATGGCGATTTTGATTTTAATGTCGTAATACGTAGTATTTTATACAATGCAGAAAATGAATATATCTCATACTCCGTAGGTGGAGCCATCACTGCTGGCTCAGACCCAGATAGTGAGTATGAAGAATGCTTGCTTAAAGCAAAAGCGATGCGTGCAGTTTTAGAAGGAGATTTGTAAATTAGTGCTTTAAACTACTTATGGCAAATACATTAGAAAATATAAAGCTCACAGAGGAAAGCATATCAATTAATGATAAGCGCATGGATGAATTATTGCTCTTTAGTACTTTATCTACTTCGTTATTTCTTTTAATATATGCTTACAAACGTTTCAATAATACTGATGTTGATATACTTACTATTATAACAGGGTCTTTAGGTGGCGTACTTTTAATATTGAGTGTTTCAAGTATTTTTCGCGTTTCATGGCAGAAAGAGATTAGCCTTTCAGAAATTGCTTACGTTCAAGATAAAACAGCCTTTACAGGACATAGATCTCTGATTTTAAGGTTGAAGAATAAGAAAATAAAGAACTTATTCTTAGAGCCTGCAGATATCCCAGAAATGCTCACACAATTAACACAGCATAATATTCCAATTAATACTAAGGGATGATTGAGTAACTAATTACCTTTGCATCGTAAAATCCTATTTTACAACAAAGGATATGATACCTAGTGCGCTTTCGCGAAAGCGTACTAACAATAAAACAACTAGCTTAAAGCATACAGCTTAGAGCCAAAAGCCAAATTATGAGCGACGATAAAAAGATCATTTTTTCAATGCAGGGCGTTTCAAAGACGTTTCCTGGAGCACAGACACCTGTACTTAAAAAGATATACCTAAGCTTCTTTTACGGAGCAAAAATAGGAATCTTAGGTCTTAACGGTTCTGGTAAATCTACCTTGATGAAAATCATCGCAGGATTAGATACAAACTTTCAAGGTGATGTAACTTCAGATAAAGAATTTTCTGTAGGGTATCTTGAGCAAGAGCCTAAGCTAGATCCAGAAAAAACCGTAATTGAGATTGTAAAAGAAGGAGCTGCCGAAACGGTTGCTATTCTTGATGAATACAATAAGATTAATGATTCATTTGGTCTAGAAGAGGTATACTCAGATGCAGATAAGATGGATAAGCTTATGGCTCGCCAGGCTGTCTTACAAGATGAGATAGATGCACGTGGAGCATGGGAGCTAGATACAAAACTAGAGATCGCGATGGATGCGCTACGTACACCTCCGGCAGATCAAAAAGTAGGTGTGCTCTCTGGTGGAGAAAAGCGTCGTGTGGCATTATGTAGATTGTTATTACAAGAGCCAGACGTGTTATTACTAGATGAACCTACTAACCACCTTGATGCAGAATCTGTGCACTGGTTAGAGCACCACCTAGCGCAATACAAAGGAACGGTGATTGCCGTAACGCACGACCGTTACTTCCTTGATAATGTAGCAGGATGGATTCTTGAGCTAGATAGAGGTGAGGGAATTCCTTGGAAAGGAAACTACTCTTCTTGGTTAGATCAAAAATCTAAGCGCATGGCGCAAGAGCATAAAACAGCTTCAAAACGTCAAAAAACATTAGAGCGCGAGCTGGAGTGGGTACGTCAAGGAGCAAAAGGTCGCCAGACTAAACAAAAAGCTCGTCTACAGAACTATGACAAGATGATGAGTCAAGACCAGAAGCAAGTAGATGAAAAGGTAGAAATCTATATACCTAACGGGCCACGTCTTGGTACTAACGTTATTGAGGCATCAGGAGTAAGTAAGGCTTTTGGTGATAAATTACTGTATGAAGATTTAAACTTTAACTTACCACAAGCAGGTATTGTAGGAGTGATAGGACCTAACGGAGCTGGTAAGACTACTATCTTTAAGATGATTATGGGTGAGGAAGCTCCAGATAAAGGAAACTTTACCGTAGGAGATACTGCTCAAATCGCATATGTAGATCAGAGTCACAGTAATATAGATCCAGATAAAACCATCTGGCAGAACTTCTCAGACGAGCAAGAGCTTGTCATGATGGGAGGGAAGGAAGTAAATTCTAGAGCATATTTAAGTAGATTTAACTTCTCAGGAAGTGAGCAAAATAAGAAAGTGGCAACACTATCTGGTGGTGAGCGCAACCGTTTGCACCTTGCTATGACACTAAGAGAAGAAGGAAATGTACTGTTACTGGATGAGCCTACAAACGACCTTGATGTAAACACATTAAGAGCGCTAGAAGAAGGACTAGAGAACTTTGCAGGATGTGCCGTAGTAATTAGTCACGACCGTTGGTTCTTAGATCGTATCTGTACACACATTCTTGCGTTTGAGGGAGATAGCCAGGTATATTTCTTTGAGGGAGGATTCTCTGAATATGAAGAGAATAAGAAGAAGAGGTTAGGTGGAGATCTAATGCCTAAGCGTATTAAGTATAAAAAACTAGTGAGATCATAAGTACTCACAGCTAGCAACAAAAAAGCCCAATACTCGAAAGAGTATTGGGCTTTTTTATTTTAATTAGGTAGTTATTTTAAGTTCTTAAAGAAAGAAGAAAAACAACGCACATAATGAGAGAACGATTATTGAAACAATGAGAATAGGTTTGTTTTTTATTTCTACTTGCATCTTGGGATAATGTTAGTTATAATCTATAGATGCAAATTTATGTAAAAGGTTGCGTGTGAGAATATTAATTTTTTGTAAGAGTTATCTTAACTTAACGTTTCTTACAGCAACATATTGTGATTTTTAACATTCCGCTTGCGCGAAAGCACAACAAACCCATTTCATAATAAGAGATGCGCTAGCTTTTAATTAATCAAACTTCCGAAAAAGATTGCGTTTAAAAATAGTTTGTTAGTTCCATACCAACTTCCTCTAAAGTTAGGGTTATCTGCAAACATCACGACGCGTCCTCGTCCTTTACGAGAGACCACAAGAGATGCACTCTTTTTCATAAAGGTGTTGAGATTCTTCTCAGAAATATAACCATCTATATGTGGCGCCGCCGAATATTGAGCAACAGTGTTATACTCATTTTTACTAGGCTGCAACCAGACATTATTATTTTTATATACAGGCAGCTTGTCATACCTGTATCCAAAAGCTAGTGGGTGGGTAAGATCTAAGTCTACCTCAAAAATAGCTCCACCTAGGCGCTCTTTTCCTCGATTAGGTCTTTGATTCACATAAGGCTCGCGCTCCATAGTTTTTGTAGAGTCTTTCTTGTTTTCTTTTGTGAGCGTTCCAGAGGCTATTTTTGATTTGATAGCCCAGCTACTTGCAGTTCCAGAAGTAATTAAGGTGTTTCCTTGTGAAACCCATGAAGTGAGATTTTCTTGAAATCGCTTAGATAAATTTCCATAGCTTCCAGAAACCATTACTACAGTGTTGTATTTGCTCAAATCTACTCTGTTAAGGTTGTTGCTCATCACTTTTGTAATAGGCATATGTACACGCGTATCAAGTAAATGCCATATTTCGCCAGCTTCGTACGAGCTTGTCCCATCTCCTATAATCATAAGCGCTTTTGGAGTATCCACTTTTCGGAAATTCTGACTTCCTAAGTCAATTCCTTTGATGCTAAAACCGGTATTTGCCGCATAGATTGGCACTTGGAATTTCTGTTGTCCAGATGTAATAATACGATACACTTCTTCTGGAGTTTTTTCTTGACGACTTACAGGCAGCATTAGTGTTCCGTAGTTGAAATCATGATTACCGCTCGTTGTTTTTGCAGTAAAAGGTTTGAACGCCGTCGCCATCGTCAGACCTTCACGCTGTAAATAAGCAAGCAAAGCAGGCGCATTATAATCATCATAATCGATGAGGTATGCATAATCTGTTTTTATTACCATTTGAACCTTAGTGAGCTCATCTGTAGACGTAACTTCGTTACCCAAGTTCGGTGTGCTAGACAATCCTTTGTAACGCATATTGTAAAAATTACCCACAGACCAAGCGCTTGCATCATAGTAAACACTGTCTCTGTATTTCTTATAGGTTTCAAAGAAGGACTGCACCATTCTTTTTTGCGCTTGTTGCGTAGGGACTACATAGCGACCATCTCCTTTGTCATATAACTTGATGCGATGTTTGAGAAGTTTGTCTATAAAAGCTTTTGTTCTGTTTGCGTCATAAGGATCTCCAAATTCATAAGCGGCTGCTTGATCTGTTTTTGCTTTCGCGAAAGCGGACTTAAAAAAATCTTGCTGGTACTTACGTAAAGTACCTTTATTCTCCACAGCAGCCTTTACAGTAGCCATCCCGGAGGTGTACTGATTTCTAATGGTAAAAGGAAAACTTATAGTTCCGAAATCTGTGTCCTGAAGATGCCCGCGACTACTTGCTTGTTCAAAAAGAAGTGCTAGTGCTCCCTGAAGATCCGGATATGACGATCCATAACCGGGGTAGGTGCCGTCAAAAGATTCCTTTGTAAAATAAAAACTACCTATCTCATCCAGCGCACTTGAAAAGTAAGGAGCAAAAAGATTGTTGAGGTCTTCGTAGTTTTCTTTAGGCATAATAGGATCCATACTGCCAATGGGGAGCATAGGCTCGAAAAAGTGACTACTGTTTGTACCCATCTCGTGAAAATCTGTAACTACATTAGGATACCACTCGTGATACCAATCTAATTTTCCGCGGCTTTCTGGATTTACGGCAAGTAGCCAATCACGGTTTAAGTCAAACCAGTAGTGGTTAGTACGTCCGCGTGGCCACATTTCTGTATGCTCTGCATCTATATTATCAGAAACTAGTGGTGAGCCTTTATAACTATTTGCCCACTGCGTGTGACGATCACGGCCATCTGGATTTATGGTAGGGTCTATAAATATGATACTGTTTTCTCTATATTTTTCTATTTCTGGATGTTGTGATGCCACGAGCGTGTATGCCGTGAGCAATGCCGCCTCAGAGCTGGATGGCTCATTGCCATGTACATTATAGCCAAGTTGTATAAAAACAGGAATATCATCATAATTGGTCGCGCGTTGCTTGGTGTCTACAAAGGCGAGGTGTTGGTTTTTAAGCGTAGGTAATATCTCTTGATTGTTAATGCTCGATACGGTAAGCATCACAAGTTTGCGGTTTTCGTGAGTTCTTCCGTATTCACTTAAGGTTGCTCTCGGTGATAATTCGGCTAGTTTTTGAAAATAGGATACTATTTGATCGTGACGTGTATGTTGTTCACCAATCTCATAACCTAGAAATTGTGCTGGAGAAGGGATTGCAACGTCAAAAGGTGCGTACTTTCCTGTAAAGTACTCTTGTGCGTGTAGTTGAGGTGATAACGCTTTCGCGAAAGCGAGTACTAAAAAACTTACAACTAGAATTCTATATTTCATTTGGATTGGTTTTGTTCTTTAAAAATACAGAAATAAATTTTGCACAATCAGTGCCTGAAAAATATTGTTTTTTGTACTACCTTTATTTGTGCACGGTTTTTGATACCTGCTAGATTCATCAAAAAAACGCTATGCGGTACTTTTACATTTTCTTGTTTATTTCATCACTTGCAGTTGCACAATCAACACCTGTAAAAGGGGTAGTTATTCCACAAGTAACCTTTGATAATTCGACAGATAACTATTCTTTATATCTACCAGCAGATTATAAGGAAGCCGTCAACTATCCGGTTGTGGTAATTTATGATGAGCTAGGTCGCGGGTCAAGTGCGGTACAGCAGTTTTCTATAGGTGCAGGATTAACAGAGAGTATAATAGCTAGCCCAAATTACAGACTAAGTGATACCCTCTCGATAGCTATAAACCAGAGTAAAGAATTTATAGAAAAGCTATCTCAAGCATACGCAATTGATAAGGATAAAATTATCCTCTCTGGATATGGAAAAGATGGTGTCATTGTAACATCACAAGCACAGGCAGATACATCTATTTATGGAGTCATAGCAATAGGAAATGCATTTTTAGATAAAAAAAGTCTTCGTAGTAATGAGAATCTTAAAATAGCCTTGCTTTCTCCAGATGAGGGCAGTCAGTATTACAAGTTAAGATCTTACAGTCGTAATTATGGTCTGAGAAAAAATCTGGTGAGTTATCACACCTATGATGGTGTAGACTGGCCTAGCGCAGGATATATAGCAGAGGCTCTTACGGCTATTTTGATAGATGAAACTACGAGTGACCAGAAGCTCCAATCTTATTATAATAGTGATGTAGCCTTTGGGAAAACAATGTACCGAAAGCAAGATGGTCTTAATGCTTTTGATTTTGTATCAACACTTAAAGACAAATATAAAAAGCGCCTTGACATCGACGAGCAGAAAGAGCTTTTAGATAACATCAAGCGACTTAAGAATTATAGATCAGATCGTGATATATACGCTATGTTCAGCTACGGTGAAGATCTCATGGCAGAGGAGTTTCAATATAATATCCGAGAGGATATGAGTAATAGTTACTTTAATAACTTAGGGTGGTGGAGTTACCAGATGGACGAACTTGATATGCAAATAGACAGCACAGATAATGCTATGATAAAACGCAAGTCGGCTATGCGTTTAAAGAGATTTGTACAATCTGAGGTTGAATTACAGTATAAAATATTAAAGCGTAAGGATACTAAGATTGAGCAATTGCTATTTGCAAACGTATTGAGGTCACTAGTAAACCCTAATAATCAGGATGCATTTATTCAATCCATATCATTGAGTGCAAGGGAAGGGGATGTAAATGCTACACTGTTTTATCTAGAAGAGCTTCTTAAAACGGGATACACAAACTACGAAGCATTATACAATATTCCATACACCACCGCAGCGCGCATAAGCAAAGAGTGGAATGACATTATAAAAGCCTACCTAGGAAAGTCTAAGTATTACTAGGGACTTGAACTTCTTTTATTGAGGCAATTATAGATGGGGCATTGCTAGTGCTTATAAAAAACTCATTCATTTTATTTTTAGTTTTTATGTGGAGATTTCCTCCAGTATGAGTGTTATATAAAGTTCCCTGAGGAGTAAATCTTATACCTATGCCCCAGTACCAAGGTATCTTTACACCTCGCGCTGTGGTTATATCTAGGTCATTTATAGCGATCTTTTTATAAAGTAGCCCTATCCCAAAACTAGCAATAGCATACTGACTAGTGATGATAATATCTAGCTTGTAAAATAGTATGAGAATTATAACAAAAAGAAGGCAGCAAGCAATTAGCGTATAGGGAGCGGTATCATTATCAATCCACTGCTTGATAATGAAATAGGTCATAAAAGCAATTGAGATTACGCATATTATCCCAATCAAATAAAAAGGCTGCGTCTCTTTATAATGTGTTTTACTCATAATTGATTATGCTCGTTATTTGTGTTAATGGAAATTACGGCTTTTAAATTATAGATTGTAGTTATAATTTTATAATTCTTGTATCTGGTGTTATTACTTGATTTTAAGCATGGTGACAATATTTTGTTATTGATTCAACTTGGCTCGATTTTTGGCTGTTCATTAATATGTTGACAACTAAGTTTTAGTTTTATAACAGTACTCATAAGTATTATTACATTTATCTAAATGGTAATTCAAAAATGTCGTTTATGGATTTTGGACAAGAAGGAAATAGTATATCGCTTACGCGCTTTGAGTCTATGCTTAAGACTAATGATGTAGTTTTCTTTGATGCTGAGGAATTTGAGAATATTGCAAATCATTACATTGAAAGTGGTAAGATTGCGCTTGCGCGAAAAGCTGTAAAGCTAGGTCTAGACCAGCATCCCACGTCTTCAAATTTAAGACTCTTTAAAGCCGAACTATTTATTTTTGAAAATAAATTTGACAAAGCAGATGCTATTCTCACGGAGCTACACTCGTTAGATCCTCATAACGAAGAAGTTTATATTCAAAAAGCAAATATATATAGTAAGCAGGATGATCACGAGAAGGCAATCCATTTGCTTGAGCAAGCTGTAGACCTAACTGATGACCCGGCAGATGTGTATTCTCTCATAGGAATGGAGTACCTATTTCTAGAAGATTTTCAAAATGCAAAGCTTAACTTCATGAAGTGCCTAGAGGTAGATGATCAAGATTATAGCGCGCTGTACAATGTAATTTACTGTTTTGATTTCTTAGAAGAGCACGACGGAGCAATAGACTATCTAAATATGTTTTTAGATAATAATCCGTATTGTGAAGTTGCTTGGCATCAAATAGGGAAACAATACTTTGGACTTAAAAACTATGAGAAGGCATTATCATCTTATGAGTTTGCAATTATAAGTGATGATAGGTTTGTAGGGGCTTATCTTGAAAAGGCAAAAGTGCTAGAAAAGCTAGGGAGATACAATGAAGCGCTTGAAAATTATCAAATTACTTTGGAGCTGGAAGATCCTACATCATTTGCATTATTGCGTATGGGTAAATGCTATGATAAGCTAGGAAGTGATGAGCTTGCTATCAAGCATTTTGAGCGTTGTGTGCATGAAGATCCATTGTTAGATAATGGCTGGATGGCAATCACAGATTTTTATCAGCAAAGGTTAGATTATCAAAAAGCCCTGTTTTATATAAATAAAGCAATAAATATTGATAGTGATAATGTCCTCTATTGGAAACGATATGCTACTATCAATCATAAACTTAAATTTCTTGAAGCGGCAGAGGAGGGTTACCGTCGTACCCTAGAATTAGGAAACTATGAGCTTGAAACCTGGTTATATAGAAGTGACATTCTCGTGCAGCTAGGTGAGCCTAATGCGTCTATTACAAACCTTACTCAAGCAATGGAGTTTTATCCAGAAAGCGCAGAAATTGCCTTTAGACTTGCTGGTCTTAACTATAGTAACGGTAATGATGTCCAGGGACGTTATTTCCTCATAAATGGATTGAAAATCGAGCCAGAATTCTCTATTATTCTAGGAGAATTATTCCCATATGCGGCGAGTAAAAAGGAAGTACTCGAACTAGTAAAGCAATACTTAGGTTAATACTATTCTAAAATCTTGTATAAATGTAGGTGCTTATTATGAAAGCTAGTATTTTAGCTTGACGCGAAAAAATAAATACCTATGCCTAAACCATCAGCTTCCTATCTACTTGTCATTTTAAAAGGTATGGCCATGGGAGCAGCAGATGTTGTTCCGGGAGTATCTGGAGGAACTATCGCATTTATATCTGGAATCTATCAAGAACTTATTGAAACAATTGATAAGTTAGATTTTGGTGTGCTTAAAGTGTGGAAAAAAGAGGGTGTAAAAGCAGCTATAGGACAATACAACCTCAAATTCTTAGGAAGTCTTTTTCTTGGAGTTGCCATAAGTATATTATCTCTTGCACGCGTTTTTAAATATTTGCTAGAAGTGTACCCTATAATGGTGTGGTCCTTCTTCTTTGGCTTAGTACTTGCGAGTATTTTATACATAGGAAAACAAATCACTAAGTGGAATCCTACAGTAATTATAGCCATGTTACTTGGCGTAGCCGTAGCCTATTTTATAACCATTGCAGCACCTTCAGAGGCACCTAATGTGTGGTGGTTTTATTTTCTTTCTGGCTGTATAGCTATTATAGCAATGATACTTCCCGGTGTTTCTGGTTCATTTATTCTAGTACTCTTAGGGTCATACGGTATGGTACTAGGTACAATTACAGATGCTCAAGATGCTTTGCTAGCTAGAGATTGGGCACTACTCCGAACTGCGATATTCAAGATTATACTTTTTGGAACAGGATGTGTTGTTGGACTCAAATTGTTTTCAAAAGTTCTTAAATGGATGTTTGAACATAAAAAGCAAATCACATTAGCCGTGCTTACTGGTTTTATGATTGGTTCGCTCAATAAAATTTGGCCATGGAAAGAAGTGTTATCGACTAGAATAGATAGACACGGAGAGGAAGTTTCTGTAGAGGCTGAGAGTATTTTACCATCTTCTTTTGATGGTGATCCTCAGGTGTTGTATGCGGTGGTATTTGCCGTAATTGGATTTGCACTTATTTTACTATTAGAAAGAGCTGCGGTTAAAAAAACAGTTTATGCAGACTGAGACTAGATCACTTTCTGATAAAGTCTGGCTAGTACTCAAAGGGCTAGCAATGGGTGCTGCAAATAAGGTACCTGGAGTTTCTGGAGGAGTAGTCGCATATGTAGCAGGTTTTTATGAAGAGTTTATTTATTCACTTCAAAAAGTTAACGGTAAAGCTTTAAAGTTGCTTTTTGGAGGTCGTCTCAAAAGTTTCTGGAGATATATAAATGGCAAATTTCTAGGGCTACTTATTCTAGGTATGCTTATTAGTTATTTCAGCGTTTCACTACTGCTAGATATCGCTATTCGCAATTATCCTTTACTCGTTTGGAGTGCTTTTTTTGGGATGATTATAGGTTCTATTTATTATATAGCAAAGGATTTTGAAGAGTGGACGAGGCGCAATATTGTGATGCTCATATCTGGGATTATATTTGGTGTGGCTATAAGTCTTATGGAACCAGCTCAAGAAAATGACAACCTCATTTTTGTATTCCTATGTGGTATTATAGGTGTTTCTGGGATGACCTTGCCGGGACTTTCAGGTTCATTTATTCTTATACTTCTAGGTAATTATGTACTTCTTCTTGTAGATGCTGTAAATGCACTGTTTGTCACAATGACGAGTGTTTTTGGAGGTGATTTTGGCTTTGTAGATGATCCTGAGCATATGCGCTTACTTACCGTACTTATCGTTTTTTCGCTTGGTTCACTTACAGGTCTTGTGACATTATCTCATTTTTTAAGTTATTTACTCAAAAAGTTTAGATGGGCGACTAATGCTGCTATTTTAGGCTTTATTATAGGCTCGCTTGGCGTTGTGTGGCCCTGGAAACTAGAAGTTTTTAAAAGGGATTCTTTAGGGGAGATAGCGATAGATAGAAATGGCAGTCCCATACTAGATAACTATGATCGTTACTTGCCTACAGAAATTAATATGGAAAATGTGCTCGCGGTATTTTTTATCCTTACGGGTATTTTTATGGTCGTGGCATTAGGTAAATATGGAACAAGAACAAAAGCTCGTGGATAAATACGGACTCATAGGAAAAGATATAGGATACTCATTTTCTAGAGGGTATTTTAAAAACAAATTTGAGAAGCTCGAGATAGCTGCAACATATGTGAATTTTGATGTCCCAGAAAAAGAGGCCTTAAAAGATCTTTTTTCTCCCGCTTACGCGAAAGGATATAACGTAACCATCCCATACAAACAAGATGTAATACCACTAGTAGATAATCTAAATACAGATGCCGAAGCCATTGGCGCTGTAAATACCATAAAAGTTGAAAGCGATGGAAGCTTAACGGGATACAATACTGACTTTATCGGTTTTAGAGATACATTATTAGAACATTTCGTAGATTCTCTTTTTGTAGGATTTGGCACTGCAGATTATGTAAGTAGAGACTTAAAATGCCTTATTTTAGGAACTGGTGGTGCATCAAAAGCGGTACACTATGCAATGAAACAGCTTGGTGTGCAATGTGTTTTTGTTTCGCGAAAGCGTAAAGAATCAACAATAACGTACGAAGATTTAGATAGGGAACTTATCGAGAGTCAGACATTTATAGTGAATACCACTCCGCTAGGGACGTATCCAGATGTAGAAGAGGCTCCAGATATTCCATATCTGTATTTAAATGAAACGCACGTGGCTTTTGACTTGATTTATAACCCAGCAGAGTCTGCTTTTTTAAGATATGCAAGAGAGCAAGGAGCAACAATAATTAATGGTTTGCGCATGCTAGAATTGCAAGCAGAAGCCTCATGGTCAATATGGAACAGCTAGAAAGCTGCATATTGCCCATATGTGCGCACTAAATAGTATATTTACCTATATTCAAATAGAACCCTAACATTGAAAGAAATGTCTGAAGAGAAGAAACCCCAAGATCCAAGTATTGAAGAGCATCTAGAAGAAACAGCTCCTGCCGCAGATCGCACGATGAATGCAGAAATAGAAGCGCTCGCTGCCGAGGCAAATGATACTGAATTATCTAAAGAGGAAGTAAGTGAAGCCGCTGCTACCACAACAGATGCCACGCCTACAGAAACAACAGAGGGTACTAAAGAAGCTCCTGTCGAAAAAAAGGAAGTGCCAAAAAAAGATTATACCGTTCTTTCAAAAGAGGAGTTAATTGCAGAGTTGCAATTGCTTATTAAAAATGAAAGAGTTACAGATATAAAAGATCATGTAGAAGAAATTAACACCTTAATCAATGCTCAGTTTGACGCAGAGCAAGAGGAGGCTAAACAAGCATTTCTTGCCGAGGGTGGAAATATTATTGATTTTAGATTCTTCTCTCCGCTTAAAAAAGCGTTCAATGAAGTGTATTACGAATACCGTAATAAACGTCAAGAATTTTATGAGCGTAAGCGCAAGGATCAAAACGCAAACCTTAGAGAGCGTCAAGCTTTAATAGAAGAAGTAAAAGCGTTAAGAGATGAACTTGGAGGAGCAGAAAGTGTAAATACTACCTTCAATAAATTTAAGGATATTCAAGAACGCTGGAACAATGCAGGTAACATTCCAAGAGATCGTTACAATCTGGTGTGGAATGATTATTACTTCCATATTGATGCATTTTATGAGTTACTGCACTTAAATCGTGATTTTCGCGATAAGCACTTCAAAGAAAATCTTGATAAGAAGTTACTTCTTATAGAAAGAGCAGAGGAGCTAGGAGCAGAGCCTAATATTAATAAAGCTTTTAAGGAATTACAATTACTTCACCGCATGTGGAAAGAGGAAATAGGTCCTGTAGCACGTGAATATAGTGATGAAATCTGGGACAAGTTTAGTGCAGCTACAAAGAAAATACATGATGCACGCGATGAGAAGCAGAAGGAAGTAGAAGCTTTGTGGGTGAAAAATCTTGAACAGAAAAATGAGATTATTGCCCAGATAAAAGAAGTAGCTCAAGACGATATTAAGGCTCATAAAACAGTACAAGCAAAAATCAAGAAAGTAGAAGCTTTACGTGATGAATTCTTTAAGGCTGGTAAAGTACCTAAAGAAAATAACGAAGAGACATGGGCTTCTTTTAAAGAGGCTACAAAATTATTCAACCACAAGAAGAATGATTTTTATAAATCTCAAAAGAAAGAACAATACGATAATCTTGCAAAAAAGCAGGCCCTTGTAAAAATAGCACAAGAGCATAAGGACAGTGATGATATTCCAGGAACGCTAGATGTGATGAAACGCATACAAGCAGACTGGAAAAAAGTAGGTCACGTACCTCGTAAGGATAGCGATAAAATCTGGAAGGAGTTTAAAGATGCGTGTAATCACTTCTTTGATCGCATGAAAGATTCTAAAAAGCAAGCAAATGCAGGGGAGCAAGAAAATCTAGAGAAGAAGCAAGCTTTAATGAAAACTGTAAAAGAAGCTAAGATGACTGGTGAGCGCGATGCAGATCTCACAGCAATCAAGGCTTTTATAGAAGACTGGAAAGCTATAGGCCGTGTTCCTTATGCTAAGAAAAATATCGATCAGGACTTTAATAAAGTACTTGATGGTCTTTTCAAGCAACTTGATATAGATAAAAAAGAAGCAGAGCTTATCAAGTACGAGAACCGTATGAGTATTATGGTTGATAGTGATGATGAAAGAGCTATTGAAAGAGAACGTTTCTTTATTCGTAAGAAGATAGATGAGGTAAAAGCAGAGATTAACCAACTAGAAAATAATCTAGGCTTCTTCCAGCATGTAGCAGATGATAACCCTATGGTAGCAGAAGTTCATAAAAACATTGCACGTCATAAGGAAGATTTAAACCTATGGAAATCTAAGTTGCGTAAACTGAGAGAAGCAATCACAGAAAGTCAGAAAGTAGAGGAGGAAGAAACGACCGATACAGAAGAAACTGAAGATACATCAGATTCATAACTGTAACATTTTGAGTATAGTGTCGTCTTTATAGTATCAATCAATCAATCATTAAAATCGACATTATGAAAACTCAAGTACAAAGAACATCGTCACAAAATCCGAGACAAGGAAGAAACTTAATTTTAGGAGTATATGTAATATTCTCCTCATTTTTAATTGCTTCCTACACGCTAGTACAATATTTCTCTATGTAGAAATAATAAAAAAACACAACTTAGGTTGTGTTTTTTTTTGCGCATAACTCAACGTCTTGCAATACCTATAAACCACAAAATCCGCTCCCAATTATGGAAGCGGATTTTGCTTTTTCATAGCAGATTTTATCTATGCTACTTAAACTAAGTAGAAAGACACTATATATGTCGGTTGGTTATAAGAGACCTTACAAAAATGTATCTTTGAGTTTAAAATAAATTATTATGATGCGCATTCTATTATTTCTCTTTGTTGTTACTGCAACAACCATAAGCTGTGATGGTCAGAAAAAGAAGGAATCTCCTGCTAACACGATTACCACTAATTATTACTTTATACGTCATGCAGAAAAAGTTTTGACAGATGCTAGTGATCGTAATCCAGACTTAACAACTCAAGGAGAAGAAAGAGCAGAGCGATGGAAGGCTTATTTTTCAGATAAGGATATTGATGCTGTGTACTCAACAGACTATATACGTACAATGCGCACTGCAGCACCTACTGCTGTGGCAAATAATGTTGAGATACAATCCTATAACCCAGCAGATTTATATTCAGAAGATTTTAAAATGGATACTGCAGGTAAAAATATCGTAGTGGTAGGTCATAGCAATACCACTCCTAATTTTGCAAATGCTGCATTAGGTGAGAACTCTTTTAAAGATATTGATGAGTCTGAGTATTTCCATCTTTACCACGTACAACTTGTTGTAAATGATGAAACGGGAGAGATAATCGATAGAAAAAATATTTCAACGGTAGTAGACTAGCAATTATCAGGACAGATAGTTACAGTGATATTTTCGAGCTCAATCTTACTTAAGAGATTGAGCTTTTTATTTTCAAACATATTATCCAGGGTTGTGAGTGCGGGAAATTGCTCTTCTGGCTTGTAATTGCGATAATCTACAAAGCGTATTCCTTCTATGATGCGCTCATTGTAAGCTTCTCTAAAACGCGTACCACCTTCAGAAGTTTGATAATTATAAGCGAGGTAATTTACATGGTAATTTTCTTTGTTAATCCAGTACATGTATTCATCTTGAAAATCATCACCACCACCTTCTTGTGCAAATGTGACCATAATGCGGTAGTAAGATTCCCCTTTCACAGTGACTTCATCCACTAGTTTTTTTCTTACAGCTGGATCATTTAATCCGTATGGAAGCACAGAAAAGTAATGAACAGAGTTTACACTATTTGCATAACGATTTTTCATGCTATCTGCTACTGGGATAGGTGCGCTTTCGCGAAAGCGTACAAATTCACCATCATCTTTTATAACGTCTTGTTGTACTTGGCATTCGGCATCCGTACAACGCTCTAAGGTGCGTAAACCTTTATTGCGAGTGGCTCTGTAGTAGAAATCTCTAAATTTGAAATGAATACTAGCATGTTCAATTTGAGCACCTCCAGAAGCTGCTATGGCCTTATCTACAATCTCTTGTGCAGTAGGTGTTTTTTGAGAACAGCTCGTAATAAATAGTACTATGATAATAGCCGAAAGCGATCGAAACATATAGGTTTTTATAGAATGGTATGGTCGTTATAAATAATTACTTCTTACAACATCTTGCATTACGGCTGCAAAAATACAATCTCTTTGTTGTTAAAAATAAGAACAGGACTCAAGAGGTGAATTTTTTGATTTCAAGATTATTTTCAGTTCAGATTTCTTTTCAACTTTGTACCTTTGATATCATGTCAAATACGGTTAACATAAAGAATAGAAAGGCGCGCTTTGAGTATGAATTACTCGATAAGCTCGTTGCTGGAATCGTACTTGCGGGTACAGAGATTAAAGCAATACGAGAAGGAAAAGCCTCCATAGCAGAGAGTTTTTGTGAGTTTAATGATCACGGAGAAATGTTTGTGATTAATATGACAGTGCAAGAATACTCCCATGCTACTTATTTTAACCATCAGCCTAAGAATCAACGTAAATTATTACTCAATAAACGCGAACTCAAAAAATGGGAACGTGAGGTTAATAAATCTGGTCTTACTATTGTACCATTACGTTTATTTACAAACGAGAAGGGATTTGCAAAGCTTGAAATTGCACTTGCAAAAGGAAAGAAAACATACGATAAACGAGAGACCATAAAAGATCGCGATAACAAGAAAAACCTAGATCGCATCAAGAAGTCTTTTAATAATTAAAATTCATTTTGTCAGTTTAACATTTTGTTAGGCAACTATTTATAATTTTATAACGTCTTTTATAGAGTACTACACTCTATGCGTTTAAGATTACTTCTACTTTTATTATTTATCACCTTCCAAGTTGTTGCACAGTTCCCTATGTCTATGCAAGGACAGGTAACTCTTGAAGATAATGTTCTAGAGTCTGCTCACGTGACTAATCTCAAGTCGCAAAGGAGTACCACTACAGATAAAAACGGAATATTCTGGATACAGGTAGATGTGGGTGACGTATTACTTGTATCACACATATCTGCAGCAGATAAGTATGCTATTATTTCTGAGAAACTCGCCCTTGAGCCATTGCTTTCTATAAGGCTAGAAGTTAAAAGGAATGAGCTAGATGAGGTAGTTGTAAAAGATCAGCCGGATATTACAGTACAAAGCGTAGGTATTGTACAAGGAGAACAAAAAATTCCAACTGCAAATGAACGTAGGTTACACACAGCTGGAGACTTTAAGCCTATTCATCTACTTAGTTTATTAGGCGGGAGTCTTCAAGTAGACCCTATAATTAATGCCATCACTGGCCGTACTAAAAGGCTCAAACGTTATGTGGAGATAGATAAACAAATCGCCGTGTATGAAAGTCTATATGAATATCATGCCTATTTTATAAAGAATCGTTTTGAGATAGATGATACAGAGGTTGAGCGATTTTTTAACGAGCTAGTAGATCACCCAGACATAACAGCAATACTCAAGAATGATAATGAAGACCAGATTCGTATATGGCTTTGTGCTCAGTATATTATCTTTAGTAATTCATAATTATACTTTCTAAGACAATCAAATGCGCACATATTTTTCCTTAGTTATAATACTGCTTTTTTCTTTTGCAACCACTGCCCAGATTACAGGCACCGTAGTAAACAAAGAAAGTGAGGCACTTCCTTTCGTAAATGTGTTTATAGAAGATACTAATCGTGGTACCACGACTAATGGCGATGGGCAATACGCTCTGGAATTACTAGCAGAAGATCAAGGAGAAACATTAAATGTAACCTTTCAATTTCTTGGGTACGCTACTGTTGTAAAACAAGTAAGAGTAAATTCTGCAGAAATGACAGTTTCTGTTGTAATGGAAGAATCTTCTACATCCCTTGATGAGGTAATCGTGCAAGCTGGTGTAAATCCCGCAGACCGGATTATACAGGGAGCAATATCTTTAAGAGAAAAGAATTTACAAAACATAGGCGCGTACACAGCTTCCTTTTACTCAAGAGGATTGTGGAAGGTAAAAGATGCACCAGATAAAATTTTAGGGCAAGAGGTAGGAGATTTGGGAGGCGGACTAGATTCTACTCGTACGGGAGTTTTTTATTTAAGTGAGACCATATCGAACATCAAATATCAACGCCCGGATAATTTTAGCGAGGTGATTGTAGCAAGTAAAGTGAGTGGTGATGATAATGGCTTTAGCTTTAATACTGCGAGTGAAGCAAATTTTTCTTTTTATGAAAACACCTTAGATCTCAACGCGCAGATAATTTCGCCTATCGCCACTAATGCATTTTCTTATTACAAATATAATCTTGAAGGGACATTTTATGAAAATAACCAACTCATCAATAAAATAACGGTAACGCCACGCAGAGAAAATGACCGAGTTTTTTCTGGAACCATATACATTGTAGAAGACTCATGGCAACTTTATGGAGTCGACTTGCAAACAG
This sequence comes from Dokdonia sp. PRO95, assembly GCF_000355805.1. Lineage (NCBI taxonomy): Bacteria > Pseudomonadati > Bacteroidota > Flavobacteriia > Flavobacteriales > Flavobacteriaceae > Dokdonia > Dokdonia sp. PRO95. The sequence goes on along the minus strand of NZ_CM001837.1, from coordinate 117,780 downwards.
ATGGAAATGCGATTCAATTTCCATTTATAGAAAATCTAAACTTTAAGCAGAATTTTAAATATGAGGAATCTCTTAGCCAGTGGGTGAAAATCTCACAAGTCATAGATTTTAGCTTTGGCTTTCTAGGACTTAAAGGTGATGGTAGATTTACAGCAGCTTATTCTGATTATGAGTTTGCCCCTCAGTTTACGAAGGATTCTTTTTCGGCAGAGATTTTGTCCTTTGCAGACCAGGCAAATAAAAAAGATAGTGTATTCTGGGAGCGCAGTCGTCCCGTGCCTTTAACGTCACTTGAAATAAATGATTATATCAAGAAAGATAGCATACAGGTTATAAGAAAATCAAAGAAGTACCTAGATTCTATAGATGACCGAGGCAATCGATTTAAGATTACTTCGCCCATTTTTGGATATTCTTATACAGATACTTATAATAAATGGCGATTTGGAATCACGCCACCTATTAATAATATTCAATTTAATACCGTTCAAGGTTGGAATGGAACCATGCAAGCGACTTATTCTAGTTGGAGTGATGAAGATTATAGTAAATCTCTTTCCGCTTTCGCGAAAGCGAACTATGGATTCTCAGAAGATCGTTTGCGTTATACATTAGGATTTACTAGACGTTTCAATCGTAGCAATAGAGCTACTTTAAGCGTCACGGGGGGAGTTGATATTTTACAAGTAAATAATGCAAATCCAATATCTCCCATTTTAAATACAGCATACTCACTCCTTAGGGAAGAAAATTTTGCCAAGTACTACGAAAAGGAATTTGCGCAACTCTACTATGGACAAGAGATAGTCAATGGCTTACAGCTCAACGGAATTATTGCTTACGAACAGCGTAATCCTGTTTTTAATACTACAGATCAAACATTCTTCCCGAACGATGATCGTGAGTATACAAGTAACAATCCGCTTAATCCATTGGATACTGAGAATGGAGTTTTTAAAGCGCACTCTTTAGGAAAGTTACTCCTAAGTGCTACGGCAAATTTTGGTCAGAAGTACTACAGTTATCCTAACGGAAAATTTAATGTAACATCAGAAAAGTATCCATCACTTACGTTGGTATATGAAAAGGGCTTCGGAGCTTCCGTTTCAGATTATAATTTTGATCAATTCCGTCTTATTGTGGAACAGGAATTTAATATAAGTAATAAAGGAAGAATGTCTTATGACTTACGCGCTGGCACCTTTTTAGGAACTGCAAAAGACGTTAGTTTTATAGATAGACAGCATTTTAATGGTAATCGCTCGATACTTCTAGAACCATCGAGACTCAATAGATTTGGTGTGTTACCTTACTATGAACGTAGTACAAATCAAGGGTATGTAGAAGGGCACATTGAACACAATTTTAAGGGATGGATATTAGGCAAAATTCCGCTCGTAAATAAACTGAACTTCAATCTTATTGCAGGTGCACACGTTTTAAGTACTAACGAAAGCTCGTTTTATAGAGAATTCAACGTAGGAATAGGTAATGTAGGGTGGGGTAAATATAGGTTATTGCGTTTTGACTACGTGTATGGTCAAGGAGCAAGAGGTGGTAATGATGGTGCGTTTTTGATAGGGTTGAGTTTGTAAAAAGTTACTCAGGAAACACAACACTTTCATACGCTCCAAAGTCTGAATTACTCGTGCGGCTCGTGCCTATAATATCTAACGGGAATTGGTTTGAAGCACTTTGAAGTCCGAGGCCGTTGCTTGCTGTGTTTTCTCCTACTTGAAGCATGTTTTCTGTAGGCTCATAGAAATCTGGATCTCCACCTCTTATAATGTCTTGATAGAAACTTACGTTTGAAAAATCAAATAACGGATTTTCATCAAAATCTCCAAAATCATCATCAAAACGAATCTGAGTATTGGTAAACTTAAAATTAAACGGAGCGCTATTATCTTTATTAAAGCCTAACTCCTCATTCTGATTACCATATATGATGCAATTTGTAAAATTTGCTTGAGCAAGTTCGCCTACTAAAAAGGTATCACCACTGAGAAGCGTATTGTCTACAAATACTGCGGGCGTATTTCTGAAACTCTGCGTCCAGTAATTTGCAAAGGTGCTATGTGTGAAGTTGTAGCTGCCGCCTAGTTGTATAAGCATCGCAAACTGACCACAATTGTTAATCACAGTATTAGAAGCCTCCACAGCCGAAAATCTATTGAGTAACCCCACGGCAGATGCATTGTAAATCTGAGTGTTGCTAAGAGTAAGGCTAGGAGTCGCTGAGTTGTTTGCGCTAGACTCATTGAGAATCCCTACCGTGGCATTTTTAATAGTGGCGTAGTTGATACTATTATTAATACTTCCGTCGGTAAGTAAGATAGTTCCCCACTGTCCTGGTACATTAGAAAAAACGGGTTCTAGTCTATCGCTTTCAAAAATGACTTCATTTTCAAGAAGTTCGGTATCTGTACTTAATAATCCATTTACTTGTAACGACGCGTTGTCTGCAATGAGTAAACCGCTATCTGCGTGAAAGTGTATGCGTGCGCCAGCTTCTATATTGAGCGTTTTAGCATCAATTCCATTAGGATCTCCTACAGTCATATATCCATAAATCACATACGGCTTATCATTTGTAAATGTAAGCTCATCATCCATGAGATAGCGTCCTTCAAGTGAAGTTTCTACATTATTTACGGTAAGAGTTTCTACGGTTCCAGTAGCCCCATCACGCTCTGGAAAAAGAAATATAGCATCTTTAACCAAGGTTACTAGATCCACTTGTTGTGTTGTACCTGTGCTATTAAACTCTATAACATCCGTATATAAAAACTCATTAGAGCCATCGCCTATGTTATTGATATCAAGTGTGGTTTCTACAAAAACAAAGATGCTATCATTTGCAAGAATCTCTACGTTCTCAAAAGTTCTCCCTGGCACTCCATCTACATTAAGTCTATAATTTGACGACTCACTACGTCCTAATCGCACACTAGGAATTGAAACATCCTCATCACTGCGATTATATACTTTAAGGTTATAAGTGCCAGAACCTATGTTTGTAAAAACAGTATCTAGAAAAATAGTATCTCTAGAAAACTCAAGATTCCCCGTGCTTGCTGTCGTTTCAAAATCATTACGACAAGAGCTAAAGGTTGTAATTCCAGCAAGAATGATGAGTAGATATATACTGCGCATGTAGTTGTAGTTTGTAACAAATATAACGCATTAAGTGTAGTGTTTTTAGTGTCCTTTTTCTTTCTTGAGACGCCTTTTTTCTCTTCTCTCTTCTTTCTTAATTTGTTTGTAATCAAGTATGATAACTTCTCCTAAAAGCATGTTTTGATCGTCATCTTTAAAATTCACGTTTATTTCAAGTTGTGAGTCTATGAGTATTGTACGCGGTTCGTAACCTAAGAAACTATACTTAATCGTTTCTCCGGGAAACACTTTGAGACTATAATTTCCTTCAAAATCAGTTTGGTAAGCTCTTGAAGTTCCATGGACGGTTATGTTCACTCCAGGTAATGGGCCAGTCATGTCGGTCACTTTACCTGTTATTGTTATTAATTTTTTCGGAGTTTTATGCTTTCGCGAAAGCGAACTAATTCCTAAACTATCATACGCATTAATAGGTAATTCAACGGGTGCAATATCACCCATAATTATTGTCTCAGTTGTGGTCTGTCCAGATGCCTCTGCAACCGAAAGCATTGCCATAGGGACTAGTAGTGCCGCTGCCGCTTGAGTAAAGCTCCTGCCTTTATCACGCGCTGCATAGATGGGAGTATCCAGCTGATCTTTTCTAAAACGACCACAAATCGAATCTCCATTTACTATACGGTCCCGTAGTTGTGTTGTAGTTTGCGATGTGAAATCAACGACCTCTTTACTACATACAGCACAGTGTTTTCCTTGCTCTGTAGGAGTCATTGCAGTCCAGTCTTCATGACATGGCTTTGGAATTGTAATGGCGATAGGCTTTTTCATAATGATTAGATTAACTGATGTAAATCTAGTTAATCAAGCATCTTGCCAATAGTAATAATGAGTGAACCGCCTTTGTGAATGAGGGAACAGACTATTTTTCTACAACCTCTATTTCAAATAAGGTGTTCCAGTGCTTTCCAGTAACAAAAAGACGACCTTCATTTGCTTTATAAGCGATACCATTAAGTACTTCATTATCTGGGTCTAGTCCGGATTGAACCTCTTTATTAAGTCCTTTCAGATTTATAAGAGCCTCTAACGCACCAGTTTTTGGATCAATAATGGCTATTGATTCTCGCTGGTAAGTGTTTGCATATATCTTCCCATCAATAAATTCAAGCTCGTTTAATTGTGACATGATACCATTATTGTGTGTAGGTTCTATATATGATTGCTCAGAAAGGTTAGAAGGATCTAGTGTCCAGATTTTACTCGTTCCGTCAGACTTGTAAATTACGGTACCATCATTAGTAAGTCCCCAGCCTTCTCTACTTTTATTGTAAGTAATGTTCCCGTTTTTTCAAAAGTATCTTTATTGTAAATGAAACCTGTGTTTTTTTGCCATGTGAGTTGGTAGATATTGTCTCCAATAATCGTCATGCCTTCTGCAAAATAAGAGTCGTCTAGCTTTATTTCTTTGAGAACTGCGCCAGTCTTGTAGTCTAGTTTTCGCAGTGTAGATTCACCGTAGCTTCCATTACTTTCATAAAGTGTGTCTCCTACAAATTCTAGTCCTTGAGTGTATGCATCTGTTTGGTGTGGGTATCTATTTATGATTTTATAACCATATACTTTAGGAGCTTTAGTGTGCAGTATATTTATTTTTTGAGTAGCAGTTGTCGTTCCATCTGGAGTAGAGATGGTTGCAGTTAAGGTTCTGCCGCCTAATTTTGGCGAAGTAAGCGTAGTGGTGTATTTACCAGTGTCTTTATTACTACCTAAGCGCTGTCCATCTAGATCATAAACGACAGAGTCTATAGCTATATTTTTTTTCGCTTTAAGCGAAATAGCAATCTCTCCACCATTTTTTATAGAATTTTTAATGGCACTAGTCTCGATTGTGAAGTTTCCATCTAGTGATCCTTTATCACCACAGCCTATGATGAGAAGTGGTAAAAGTAATAGAATGAGGTGCTTAGCGTATGCAGTCATGTGATGTTGAATTTTAAGGCAATTTAAAACAAAAAATCGGGCAAAAAAACCTTGCGACTTCTCAAAGAAGCTATATCTTTGCAGCGGCAAGTCCTACACAACCAGCTCCTGTCGAATCCCCCAGGGTGGGAACGCAGCAAGGGTAGATGGTCGTAGCGGTGTGATGTAGGTAGCTTGCCATTTTTTGTGCGCACAAGTCAAGCAATTTGACACTATATATAAAGAATCCCAAATTTCATAAGGTATTGAAATTTGGGATTTTGTTTTTTACGCTTTCGCGAAAGCGTAATTGTACCTCAAAAAAAAGCCATCTCAATGTGAGATATGAAAGCTTTCATTTATATAATGATTAGAATATTGTTCAGAGTTAATTGTTACAATGCTCAATATATAAGTTTGTAATAGCCGATAAATTCATTTTAGAAATTTTATTTTGTCTCATTATTTTTAAAAGCTCTGGGCAATTTTCGTAAAAGTTTTTAAACCTTTTTCTCCAGCCTTTATAACCAAACCCATGCATGAAAATTAATTCATGAAGATACTCTTCGTTTTTTCTTTTTATGCGAACACTAATACCTTTGTTGAACTTTTCCCGTCTTAAAGAGTCGGAATAGTTTTTTTTAAAAGGATTATAGCTTTCGTAAATTTCAAAATCTCCTCTGTCATAATACTTTATTCCAAACCATGTCGTTTTAATTTTATCAGTAGGAGTGCGAAGTATCGAATGCTTTTCTTGAAGAGAGTCAGATAAAAGAGTGAAATAATCAATATCTGTAGCTTTTATATTTTTCTTGGTTTGTTTTCCATAGAATATGTCCTTTTTCTGTATAAAAAAATCTATGTTTTCACTGCCATCTTTTAAGGTAACGTTTAATAGTCCCCTTTGTTGACCGGTCGAAGTAGTCGTAAAAAAGATAAATAAAGTGAATATAAAAAAATTAAAAATTTTCATGGTATACTTTTTTAATACCCTACACGCTCTACAATCTCAAGACCGTAACCTACGATACCTATACGTTTAAGTCCTTCGCTATTAGTCATTAGTTTTACTTTGGATATACGCAGGTCATGTAATATTTGTGCTCCTATACCAAAGTCTTTTGAATCCATAACTACGTTAGGAGCTTTCATCTCTCCTTCTTTTTGTAGTGTTTTTAGTTCGCTTAATCTTCCTAGAAGATTTGCACTTGCATTCTCTTGATTTATAAAAACAATTGCACCTTTTCCAGCTTCATTTACCGCACGAAACATATCGTCTAGTTTTGCATCTGGATTGTTTGTAAGTGTGCCTAAAAGGTCATTATTAATTTGAGTAGAGTTCACACGTACAAGTACCGGCTCATCATCTTCCCAGCCACCTTTAGTAAGTGCTATGTGAACGGTGTCATTAGTAGTTTGCTCATACGCACGAAGTCTAAAATCCCCAAAACGTGTCTTGATCTCAAAGTCTTCTTTTTTGTCAATAAGGCTATCGTGATTCATACGATAAGCAACGAGGTCTTCAATAGAAACTATCTTAAGGTCAAAAGTTTTTGCCACCTCTAGAAGCTGTGGCAATCTAGCCATCGTCCCGTCTGCATTCATGATTTCTACAATAACTCCTGCAGGTTTGAAACCAGCGAGCCTTGCAAAATCTATCGCAGCCTCTGTATGTCCCGTACGACGTAGTACACCTCCTTCTTTCGCTTTAAGCGGGAAGATGTGCCCAGGTCTACTTAAATCGTAAGGTTTTGTATTTGGGTTTATTAGTGCTTGTACTGTCTTTGATCTATCTGAGGCAGATATTCCGGTTGTAACCCCATTGCCCTTAAGATCTACAGAAACAGTAAAAGCGGTCTCCATAGGATCTGTATTACTTGTTACCATCATGTTAAGTTGTAACTCTTCACAACGGTCTTCTGTAATAGGCGTGCATATAAGACCACGGCCATGAGTGGCCATAAAGTTGATCATTTCTGGTGTTACTGCTTCTGCAGCAGCTAGAAAATCTCCTTCATTCTCACGATCCTCATCATCTACTACAATGATTACTTTACCATTTTTAATATCTTCAATGGCTTCTTCAATAGTATGTAGCTGGACGCTTGTAGATGCTGTCTTTTGCATAGGTAATATTTTGTACAAAGATACGGGAACACCTTTGTTTTGTGTGTAAATTTTAAGCGCAAAAAGTTATTTGCTGTCTTGATAATATCCCTGAACTCTTAGATGTTCTATTGTAATGCCTAATTGATCAAGTCTGTCTATAGCGGCTAAACGCATGTTGCTCGCATATCCAAGATTTTTGTAATTCTTTACAACATCCTTAAGTTGATTAGAAGAAAATGAGTCTAATATTTCTTTCTCATCTTCGGTAAGAACGTATGATTTATCAACCGTAGGAGCGATAATGGTTTTTTCTTTCTTTTTGGCAAATAATCTCTTAATAGGAGCAGGAACGATATCTACATCAAAAATACCTTGATCTGTAGTTGCTCTATACGTTAGATAAATACCTAGCGGTAAAAGGATAAAAGTACTGAGCCAACTAGCAACGAATGGAGTTATAGAATTATCTTCGGCACTATTTTTTGCAAAAATCCCTATAAAGTGAAAGGTGAGGAATAGTACAACCCCTATAACGATAGGAAGCCCTAATCCACCTTTACGAATGATTGCGCCTAGAGGAGCACCTACAAAGAAGAGTAAAATACAGCTGAACCCTAACACGTACTTTTCATGCAGGGATATTTCAAATTTACTGAGACGCTTTACATCTACTTTGAGTTTATTCTTTCGATTCTCAAGATCTGCGACGGTATTATTCAAATTGGATTTTGCAATTTCTAGTATACGTACACGATCTTTTACTTCATAATTATCTAAAAGCGTGTCTTTAACTACTTTATCTTGGGCAGCAACTCCAGAGTATAGAGAGTCTAGTGATGTCAAGTTTGCCTTGTGTATATACTTATCACTAAAGGTAGTTCTATCGTCCACATATCGCTTTGATAACTCTGTGATGCTAGAGTCTAGTAAGACAATATTCATCATCTGGTAGCTATTATTGATATCCTTATCGTCAAGATCGACTGCATCTAGTTCACTCAGGTCAATATTAAGTGTGTAGGTGTCAAAATAGCTCTTTGCAAATGGCTCTCTCTTTCGCTCATTATAATCCTTTTTTTGAACTTCGGTATAGTAATTACCGTCTGTAAGTTTTAAGGAAAGTGTAGGGGAGTCTATGGAGCTTATGAGTTCACCTTCAGAAGCGATAATAACAGTATAGTTACCTAGTCTTCCTTTTTCGGCTTGATGAATGACAATGTCTTTAAGGTATTGATCTCTATCACCATATTTCTCAGCCACACGCATGTTAAAATCTTCAGTAATCTCATTAAACTGTCCGCTACGTATGAGCATGGCAGGTTTAAGTTTACCTATGTTTCTGCGTAAATTTCTAAACTCAATTTGAGAAGCAGGGATAATATGATTTGCAAATAAGAAAGAACCTATCGCAAGAAGAATCACAAAGAAAATGACGCTCTTCATCGCGCGTTGTAGTGAGATACCCGTGGATTTCATCGCTGCAAATTCATAATTTTCGGCAAAGTTTCCGAAGGTCATGATACTTGTGAGAAGTACAGATAGGGGGAGTACGAGCGTCACAAGACTAGGCATCGCAAAAAGTAAAAACTTGACAATAACGTCAAAGTCAAGATCTCTACCTGCCAGTTCTTGTATATATAACCAGACACTTTGTAAAACAAAAATGAACATCAAAATAGTGAAGATGCTCAGAAAGGTTCTTACGAACGTAAAAAGAATATATCGGTCTAGTATTTTCATGTAAAAAGCTGAGGGCGCAAACAAAAATAAGAAGTCTGCGCCCTTGCTACTAGTATTATACTATTATAATTTATTGATGTAATAATCTGCGTATTTTGTTTTGTCAAATACAAATACATTTTTGGCAAGCGGCTGATTAGGCTTAAATGAATTTACAGTAATCGTCACTTTAGTACCATTTTTTTGTGTGATAATCAGCTTGTGAATATGCTTAGTCTGAGCGTCTACACCAAGTAACGTATATTTTACATCACTATTAGAATCCATAGGTGTAAGTTTTACAAACTGTATTTGTCTGCCATTTACTTTCTGTACAATGTCCATCTTCTGTGTATAACCTTCATTAAAGAAGGATAACATTTTTGAAGGTGTGATTGCATTTTCATCTTGATCACTCATTGCACTAATGGTGATTTCCTCATCTTCAGGAACAATAGTATAAACGTTATTTCCATCAAATAATTGCGTTGTCCCCATAAGAGACAGCTTGTAATTATTGCCAGCCATAACTACATTTCCTTTAGTCTCTTGATTTACACCTTCGGCTTCATTGCTTAAGGCATATTTAAAATCAATAGCGATGTTGTCATAGCTCTTTACCTTAGTGTCAACCTCTTTAAGTAGTGATTGTGCGGTTTGCGCTTTCGCGAAAGCGGTCATAAATAACAACAATACCACTGGCATTGCACGTTTTGCAAATTTGTGGTAACCTTTTACTGCGACAGGAACTAATACTTTTTTAAAAAGGATAGGTGCCAGCCAAAAAATAAGTTTCTTTTTCATTTTTATTTATTCATTATTTAGGAGTTGATCTAGTCCAGCCATATCTTGAACTAGAACTTGACGTGCTTTACTTCCTTCAAAAGGACCTACCACACCTGCAGCTTCTAGTTGATCTATGATTCTTCCAGCTCTATTATATCCTAGTTTAAGTTTACGTTGTAATAGAGAAGCACTTCCTTGCTGAGCTATTACCAAAACTTCGGCAGCATCGCGAAAGAGAGCATCCCTATCTGAAGCATCTATATCAAGACTTGTGCCACTCTCTTCACCTACGTATTCTGGCAATAAATGAGCGTCTGGATATGCTTTTTGATTACCTATATATTCTACAATACGCTCTACTTCTGGGGTGTCAACAAAGGCACACTGTATACGTACCACGTCGTTACCTTGTGTGTACAACATGTCACCACGACCTATAAGCTGGTCTGCTCCAGAGGTGTCAAGTATGGTGCGGCTATCTATTTTTGAAGTTACTCTAAAGGCAATACGAGCTGGGAAGTTAGCTTTAATAATACCAGTAATCACATTTACAGATGGACGCTGTGTTGCAATGATTAAGTGTATACCTATCGCACGTGCGAGCTGTGCAAGCCTTGCAATAGGAGTCTCTACTTCCTTTCCAGAAGTCATGATAAGATCTGCAAACTCGTCTACCACGAGTACAATGTATGGTAAGAATTTGTGACCATTTTCTGGATTAAGCTTGCGAGCTTTAAACTTTGCATTGTACTCTTTAATATTACGGCACATTGCATCTTTAAGAAGGTCATATCTAGCATCCATCTCTATACACATAGAGTTAAGCGTATTGATCACCTTAGAATTATCTGTGATAATCGCCTCATCTGTATCAGGTAGTTTTGCTAGGTAGTGACGCTCTATTTTATTAAATAAAGTAAGCTCCACTTTTTTAGGATCTACTAATACAAACTTGACTTCGGCTGGATGTTTTTTGTAAAGTAGCGAAGTTAGAATTGCATTAAGACCAACAGATTTACCTTGTCCCGTAGCACCTGCCATAAGGAGGTGAGGCATCTTGGCAAGGTCTACCACAAATGTTTCATTTGATATGGTTTTACCTAGTGTAAGCGGTAGCTCCATCTCTGCTTCTTGGAATTTCTTACTAGCCACTGCAGAACGCATACTCACAATACGAGGATTCTTATTAGGTACCTCAATACCTATCGTACCGCGCCCAGGAATAGGAGCAATAATACGTATACCTAGTGCGCTAAGTGATAATGCAATATCGTCTTCTAAATTTTTAATTTTTGAAATACGAACCCCAGCCTCAGGTACAATCTCGTATAATGTCACCGTAGGACCTACGGTAGCTTTTATGTTTGAGATTCCTATTTTATAATTGTTAAGCGTCTCAACAATACGATTTTTATTTTCTTCAAGCTCTTCTTGATTAATCGTGATTCCTTGTCCGTTTGTATAATCTTTTAATAGATCAATAGGAGGGAATTTAAACTTGCCAAGTTCTAGCGTAGGGTCAAATTCGCCAAAATCTGCAACTAGTTTTGAGCTTAAGTTATCTGTAAGTTCTTCCTCTTCAATAGGTTTTTCAACCTCTACAGCTACTTCTTCTACTTCAATAACTTCTTCCTCTGGAGCTTCCGTTACTTGGAAAGTGCTGGTAGGTTCAGGTTCTTTTTTGGTGAGTGTAGGTTGTAAATCTTGAACGTTTTGTTCAAAAGCAGATGGCTTAGGAGGTGTTGCGGTTTCCGCTTTCGCGAAAGCGGTCTCATCCTCAACCTTAGTTCCTTTTAAAAACTCTTCGGCTTCGTAAGTAGAGGAGTTATCTACAATAACAGGATCCTTTTCATCATCTGAAAACTCACCAGCGAGGTCGCTACGTTGTTTATTGATAAACGTAGATATGCGCTCTGGTGTAAGTTTTAAACGTACAACTAGGTAGACAATAGCTAGAAAAGCCATCACAATGATTGCTCCGGTTAGACCTAAATAATCTTGTAGGAAGTCATTGATTTCGTAACCAACGGTACCGCCAAGGATATCATTCTTTTTATGGAAGAATCCAAGAAATACAGCTAGCCAAAGCATAAGCAGTATTCCCCAAAACCAAAATCTTTTTAATGAAGTCTTTGCATAATCAAAAATGTAATGTACTCCAGTGAGCGAAGTAAGGATGCAAAGTGCGAGCGCAGGAACACCAAAACCTTTATAGATAAAGAAATGGCTTATGCGTGCACCCACCAGTGATAGCCAGTTTGAAGCTTCGTCCTCTCTCGTTCCTGTAGCAATAAGACTTTGATCTACCTTCCAGGTAAATAAGTATGAGATAAAAGAGAACAGCAAGCCAAGACCGAGTAAGAATAAAAAGCATCCTAAAATGATTTGCTGCTGGCGCGTCAATTTAAAGGAGATAGATTTTCTAGGAGTCTTAGTATTTGTTTTTTTAGCCGTGGATTTCTTTTTTGCCATAGAAGCTTTCAAGGTTGTTTTTTGGTGGGAGATAAAAGTACAATATTGAAACGGAAAAATAGGTGGTTTGGTGTGTTGTAGAAGTGATAATTATAGAAGGTTAATTTCAACAGTTATTTTGTGTTGAAAATAGGGCAAGAATAATCTTTGTGCAAAAGATGATTTATACAATAAAGTCAACTTTATACAGTCTAAATATGCCAAAGATGATATGATCTCTACTATACTATCTAAAAAATACGAGGTATATAGATAATCCCAGCCACAATCACAGACGCTAGTGCTGCGATACCTACCGCACCTGCGGCGATATCTTTAATGCGACCTATCTTCTCATGAAAGTCTGGATGTATAAAATCTGCAATGCCTTCTATGGCGGTATTAAGACCTTCGGCAGTCATTACAAGGCCTATGCATAATATTTGGGCAATCCACTCTGTGCGTGAGATGTTATAGTATAATCCAGCAATAGTAATTAGTATGGCAACGCCAAACTGTACTTGAATACTAGCCTCAGAGCGTATAAGTTGTATACCTCCTTGTAGCGAGTATTTCATTCCCTTAAGTCTTCCAGTAATAAATTTAATAGGCAATGGAGTGGAGGTGTATAGTTAAAAAAATGCTGAGTATAGCAGTTAGTCATATACTCAGCATTAAAGGTATGTATATTATTTAAGAGCGCTCATTGCACCTTCATAGTTAGGTTCTTGACCTACTTCTGGTACTTGCTCTGTATAAATTACTTTTCCAGTTTCATCGAGTACAACTACAGCTCTTGAGTGAAGACCTTCAAAGGCTCCACCTTCTATAGTTACCCCATAGTTTTTTCCGAAATCACCAGATTTAAAATCAGAAAGTGTGTGTACATTTTCTAAACCTTCGGCTGCACAAAAACGAGCCTGTGCAAAAGGTAAATCACGAGAAATACAAAGTACCTCTGTGTTTTCTGCACCAGAAATTTTCTCATTAAATGTGCGTACAGATTGTGCACAAACACCAGTATCTACTGATGGGAATATATTTAATACTACACGCTTCCCTTTAAAGTCTGCAAGACTTGCAGTAGACATGTCATTTTTTGAAAGTGAAAAATCTGGAGCTGTTGTTCCTACTTTTGGAAGTTCTCCTATTGTTGTTGCAGCGTTTCCGCCTAAAGTTATATTTGCCATATTAATTTTTTTGTTGTCTCGTAAAAGTAAAACAAAAACTATCATTTACCACTCGCTTAACATTTGTTTATCAAGTTGCTCTGGTATACTTACATTGAGAATAAAAAAAAGTACAACTGCCAGTGGCGGTTGTACTTTTAATAAGGTTGTGTGAGTAGGAAGTCTTAGTTATCTATAGACCCCATTACACGTTTCATAAAGCCGTTGAGAGCCTCTTTTTTTGCAGTACCGCTACGCATATCTTTATGCACTTCTAGCGCTCCATACATATTTGAGATAAGTTCACCTATCACATCTAGCTCTTCATCTTTAAGAGAAGGAACCTCTGTAAGGTGCTCAAGTGTCTCTACCGTTTCAATAAGAAAATCTTGATCATTTTCTTCTATAAAACCTACAAGGTACTTAATTACTGGTAACTTCATTTACAAGGTCTTTAAGTACATCAAATTTATTAGTCTGTACTTGATTAGTAAATGATCCCTTTGTAAATGTTGCAAATGTAGGAAGGTTATCTACCGTAGCCATTTTACGTGACTCAGGATTCTTCTCTGCATCTACAATAACAAACTTTACGTTTTCATTTTCTGAAGCTAGTTTCTTGAACTTAGGCTTCATAATACGACAGTTACCACACCATGTAGCACTGTATTGTACGACAACGGTCTCGTTTTCGGCAACAATCTGATTAAGATTGTCTTGATCTAATTCTTGAATCATAGCTTCTATTTTTTTTAGTTTGCGTGAGCAGCAAGGTAGCTAGCTACACCATCACGGTTTGCGTTCATCGCTTCTTTACCATCTTCCCAGTTTGCAGGACAAACTTCTCCTTTTTCTTGTACGTGTGTGTAAGCATCTACAAGTCTCAAGAACTCTGCTACATTACGACCTAAAGGCATGTGGTTTACACCTTCGTGAAAAACAGTTCCCTCTTCATCAATAAGGTAAGTCGCTCTGTAAGTTACATTGTCACCATCTACCATTACAGTTCCAGTCTCTTCATCAAAACGCTCGTTTGTCACGTCAAGAATCCCAAGTTGGTTAGCAAGGTTACGGTTAGTATCTGCAAGAATAGGGTATGTTACTCCTTCTATACCTCCATTATCTTTTGCAGTGTTTAACCATGCAAAGTGTACTTCCGGAGTATCACAAGATGCACCTATTACTAGCGTATTACGATCTGCAAATGCTTGTTTTGCAGCTTCAAAAGCGTGAAGCTCTGTAGGACAAACAAATGTAAAATCTTTTGGGTACCAGAAAAGAATGATTTTCTTTCCTTCTTCTTTTGCTTTTTCTAAGATGTTAATCTTAAAAGTATCTCCCATTTCATCCATTGCATCTACCGCAAGGTTTGGGAATTTTTTACCAACTAAAGTCATTGTTTTAGGTTTTTTTATTCGAGTGCAAAAGTACTTAGAAAAGTAACGTCATATTATACTGTAAAATGGGATAATTTTATAGTAGTATTGGTTTTGCTTATGATTAAGTTTTAAGTGCGTATTGTGATGTGGTTACGCTTTCGCGAAAGCGTAAAAACCTATTTTGAAACGAGGTCATCACTTGTTCCAAACCTTCTATCTCTACCTGCCGAATGTACAGAAAAACCGTTGCTTTTTACTAAACGATATGCTGTTCCCCAAGAGCCCGTCTTCCAAGTTTTAAGTAGCGGTCTACCATTAATTAAAGTGTCTATAGATGGGGTTTGCAGGTTTTTAGATTCGTATGAATGGATACGAGTGAGGATTTGAGCCATTTCATGTTCGGTGTCCCGAACATTTAAAACTCGATCTTTATAACTAAAGTAGATTATGGAAATCGTTGCGGGAAGAAATATTGAAATAAAGATTACTATGAACGTAGGTTGACCAAAGAACTTTTTAAATGGCTTACGTTTACCTTCTTCTTTCTCTTCAATTTCTATAGATTTCTTATGCTTATAGTCTGCAGAAATAAGCCCAAAATCCACTAACAATGTTAAAAATAATTCTAACATTAAGCCGCCGAACGGGCATTCTTTATTTGCCTGATTTTAATATTAAACCCGGCAAAGAGAAGTGTCATAAAAGGTGAGAGCCAATTAAAAATGGCAAATGTAATGTACTCTGCTACGCCTACACCTAAAACGGTACTTTGATAAGCACCACAAGTATTCCAAGGGATGAGTACAGAGGTAACAGTTCCCGAATCTTCTAGCGTACGAGATAGGTTTTCTGGAGCAAGACCTTTGTCTTCATAGGCTTTCTTAAACATCTTACCAGGGATGACAAGCGCAAGATATTGGTCTGAAGCAATAGCATTGAGACCAAGACAAGAAATCACTGTACTAGCAAAAAGTCCAAAAACAGTGTCTGCAACGCTTAGCAATGCTTTAGTAATACGAGCTAATGCTCCTATACCATCCATAATTCCTCCAAAAACCATAGCGCAACATATAAGTAATATTGTCCATAGCATACCAAGTATTCCTCCTGAGCTAAAAAGCTCATTAAGTGTTTCATTAGGTGTTTCGATCGCGGTATCTGTCCAGATAGCTGTGAGTATAGCATCTGTTTTTGAAGTAGATAGTATGTTTAAAATATCTGGCTGGAATATAAAAGCAAACACTGCTGCAAGAATAACCCCTACTCCTAAGGCAATTAATGGTTTTGTCTTTGTTACAATGAGTGCAATCACAACTCCTGGAACAATAAATAGGAGTGGAGTGATATTAAAGGTGTCATCAATAACACTTAGGAGCGCAGTGATATCTGCAGTGCCAGTAGTGTCTATACTTAAACTTATGATGATAAAAACAATAAGTGTAATTACAATTGTAGGTACCGTTGTAAGTGTCATGTACTTTATGTGTGTGAATAAGTCTGTACCTGCCATTGCTGGGGCTAGGTTAGTCGTATCACTTAGTGGTGACATTTTATCACCAAAGTATGCGCCAGAAATCACAGCTCCCGCTATCATTCCCGTGTCGATACCCAGAGCTTGACCTATACCTATTAATGCGATACCTACGGTCGCAGAGGTTGTCCAAGAACTTCCAGTTGCAATGGAGATAATAGCAGCAATAATGACTGAGGCTGGTAAAAAGATAGTAGGATTTAACACCTGAAGGCCATAATATACCATTGCTGGTATGATACCACTCACAAGCCAACTACCAGCTAGAGCTCCTACAAGAAACAAGATCATGATGGGTACAAAGACACTTTTGAGATTTTCCCAAACTTCGGCAAGCATAATTCTTAAGGTAGATTTATTAAGAAAGCCTACCACTGCAGCAGCAGCTCCACCCATAAGAAGGATGTATTGATTAGAATACTCACCAAGCCACTCACCATCTTTAAAGAAAATGTTATAAGCCAAAAGCCCCATGAGTATTACCACTGGAATAAGTGACTCCCATAAATTTAATTCACGATTGTTAACAATATGGTGGTTTTTTTGGTCTTCCAGTTCTTTGTTCATGAGAGTGTGCGATTTCTACCCGTAATGTTACAATAATAGGTGGTATTCTGCAAGGTGTATGCGCAAAAACCAGCGATGTGAGATCTTATATGATTTAAAAATAAATATAACTCAAAGTGCTATCTTATTGAGTTATCACAAATTACTTGGTTCTAATGTGTTTAGAATAAGTCTCTTAAAAAAAAGCGAGGATAAAGCTGTAGTTCTTTACCCTCGCATATCAACAAAATTGAAAAAAGTTATGCCACTACAGATTGTAAAACTCCTATCTCTTCCATGCAAGATTTCATCATCTCATAAGTACGTTCTATATCTGCATCAAGGCCTATTGAGAACCTTATGAGACCATCTGTAAGTCCCATAGCTGCTTGCTCGTCTTCTGGAATTTCTGATGAAGTAGAGGTTCCTGGGGCGCTAAAGAGGGTTTTGTAAAATCCTAAACTCACCGCTAGGTAACCTAGGTTCTTTTCTTGCATTAACTCCATAAGTGCATTTGCCTTATCTAGTGATCCTACATCTACTGTAAGCATACCGCCGTAGCCGTACTTATCATTCATATGTCTATTAAACACCTCGTGACTAGGGTGAGAAGGGAGTCCAGGGTATACCGTTCTTAGTCCTAGGTTTTCAAAACGCTCTGCGAGATACATAGCATTGTGACTATGTTGCATCATACGTATATGCAGGGTGCGCAAGTTCTTGAGTACAGAGGCTGCTCTCAGACTATCCATAGTAGGGCCTAGTAGCATACTTGCTCCATCATTTACATTACGTAACTCATCTATAAATTCTTGTGTACCGCACACCACGCCACCTACCGTGTCTGAAGATCCGTTTATAAACTTAGTAAGACTGTGTATCACCACATCTGCACCGTGGTTTACAGGAGATATAGAGAGCGGTGAGAATGTATTATCTACCACTAGTTTAAGGTGATGTCTTTTTGCAATGGCAGAGAGCCCTTCAATATCTGCAATCTCAAGTAGTGGGTTACTCACAGACTCACAGTAGAGCACCTTTGTGTCTTTAGTAATAGCAGCTTCTACCGCTTCCAGATTTGTAATATCTACAAAGCTCGTCGTAATGCTTAGTCTAGGAGCAAAGTTTTTTAAGAAGGCATATGTTCCTCCATAAATGGTACGGCTTGACACTACGTGATCACCAGCCTGGCACAGTTGTAATAGGGTAGGAGTGATAGCACCCATCCCACTGGCAGCAACGTTTGCCGTTTCTGTTCCTTCCATTGCAGCAAGGGCTGCACCTAGATAAAGATTAGACGGTGTACTGTGTCTTGAGTATAAATAACAACCATCTGCATTACCTTCAAAGGTGTCAAACATCGTTTTTGCCGATAAAAAAGTGTAGGTTGAGCTATCTGAAATAGAAGGATTTACTCCTCCAAATTCTCCAAAATACTGTAAATCTTGAATCTCGTTTGCGGGTTTAAATTTCATGGTTGATATCGATTTTTGTAATTGAAACCTGTTTCGGTGTTCAAGCACATTGGTTGTTAGAATTATAGGATCAATGTAATTATCATTTAATTATTAAGCTGGGGAGCTTGTAATTATGTTTAGTAAATGTATGTGATTGTAGATTTATAGTCAACAGAAGAGGTTGATTATAGATTTTAAAACTGTATTTTTGATTAAAATTAGAATTTAGCTTTCGCGAAAGCGTAAAATAATAACCCTCACTGATAATTTTTCTAATATGAAACTAGACGAGATAGACAAAAAGATATTGCGTTTCCTACAACAGGACGCCAAAATCACAAATAAAGAGCTTTCTGCAAAGCTTAATCTCTCTGTAACTGCTATTTATGAGCGTGTAAAAAAGATGGAGCGCTCTGGAGTGATTGCACAGTATATTACACTTGTTAATAAGGATATCGTAGGGCTAGGTTTTCAGGTGTTTTGCCACGTAAAGCTAGAGAAGCACGCTCAAAATGCAATAGACTCTTTTGAAAAAGAGGTGACCGCGCTAGATGAGGTGCTAGAGTGTTTTCACGTAAGTGGTGACTATGATTATTTACTCAAAGTGCTGGTAAGAGATATGGAGCATTTTCGTAATTTTATGGTAACCAAGCTTACTACGCTTAAGTATATAGGGAGTACACAGAGCTCGTTTACTATAAGCGAGGTGAAAAACACTACAACAATCACGGTATGATGAATGGCAAGTATTATGTACTCACAGAGTTTTTTATATTATTCATAATACTACCATTAAGTCTATTATTACCCTATGACTTTAAGGTCAAGGTAGCTTCGGTTTTAATAGGTTTTACATATTTACTGGTGATGCTTTATAGAAGTAAGGCAGTAAAGTTTAAGGTTGAGCGGTCAATAAACTGGCTGTCTTTTTTTAAGGAGACAGCTGTGAAGCTTGTTGTTATAGCTATTGTTACTACCATTTACGTGTATATATTACAGCCTTCTAGCTTGTTTTGTGTACCACAGAGCAACCCAAAATTATGGGTGATGATATTGCTAGTGTACACCTTCTTATCTGTATGGCCGCAAGAGGTGATTTATAGAACTTTTTTCTTTAACCGTTATGATGGTTTCTTTAAAGACAAGCGATTGCTTATCGTGGTAAATGCGATTGTATTTGCAATGGCGCACTTATTTTTGCGCAACACCTTAGTGATTGTGCTTACATTTTTAGGAGGATTATTATTTGCTTATACCTTTAAGAAAACAAGATCTACCACACTAGTATCTATAGAGCACGCTTTATATGGTAACTGGTTATTTACAGTAGGGATGGGGCAGATGCTTGCCTTCCCAGGGATGGAAGCGTGTTAAAAAATACTTCTTAGATATTAAAAAAAGCCAATCGAAAGATTGGCTTTTTTTAAATATACTTCAGATTCTTTATAGTTCATCACTCGCTTCTTCTTGCCCCATCATCATTAGATATCCTTTTAAGAAGAGGTCTATATTACCATCTAGTACAGCATCTGTATTACCCGTCTCTACAGCGGTGCGCACGTCTTTTACAAGTTTGTAAGGATGTAATACGTAATTGCGTATTTGTGATCCCCACTCAATGGCTTTCTTATCTGCTTCTATCGCGTTACGGGCTTCCATTTGCTTGCGTAGTTCTAGCTCGTATAATTGAGAACGGAGCATCTGTAATGCTTTTGCTCGGTTATCGTGTTGTGATCGCGAGTCAGAACAAGAGATTTGTATACCCGTAGGGTGGTGGGTAAGTTGGACCTTAGTCTCCACCTTATTTACATTTTGCCCTCCAGCACCAGAAGATCTCGCCGTCACAATATCATAGTCTGCTGGATTGAGTTCTATCTCAATACTATCATCTACAAGTGGATACACATATACAGAGGCAAATGAGGTATGACGCTTTGCATTACTGTCAAAAGGGGAGATGCGCACCAGTCTGTGTACACCGTTTTCACCTTTAAGCCAGCCAAAGGCAAACTCACCTTCTATCTCTAGCGATACCGTTTTTATACCCGCTACATCACCTTCTTGAAAGTTAAGCTCTTTTACCTTCCAGCCTTGTTTTTCTGCATACATTAAATACATACGCATAAGCATAGATGCCCAGTCGCAACTCTCTGTACCACCGGCTCCGGCAGTAATCTGTAAGACACAGCTTAGCTCATCACCCTCTTCTGAGAGCATATTTCTAAACTCGATATCTTCTATAAAACTAGCCGCTTTCTCATAGCGTGCTTGTACATTTTCTTCTGGAGCTTCGCCTTCTTTTGCAAATTCATAGAGGACCTCTAGGTCTTCTACAAAGGTTTGAGCCTCCTCATAATCTGTTACCCATTTCTTTTTAGAACGTAAGGTTTTCATAAAGGCTTCAGCCTCTTTTGGGTCGTTCCAGAAATTTGGGTCAAAGGTTTTTTCTTCTTC
The DNA here is from genome assembly GCF_000355805.1 of Dokdonia sp. PRO95. Classification (NCBI taxonomy): domain Bacteria; kingdom Pseudomonadati; phylum Bacteroidota; class Flavobacteriia; order Flavobacteriales; family Flavobacteriaceae; genus Dokdonia; species Dokdonia sp. PRO95. The sequence goes on along the minus strand of NZ_CM001837.1, from coordinate 97,100 downwards.
GTTTTGTATCTCGATACGTTTGCGATCTACGTCAAAGATATCTCCTTAAGCCGTCTACGCGCTCTTGGAGTGATTTTATGTGGTCTGTTGTAATCATATGCTTCCCTTGCTGGGTATGTAATTTAAAATGCTATAAACTTCTAGGTGTTGAGAATGTGGGTTTTTACGCTTTCGCGAAAGCGTACTCATTACTCATCTAGTAAGTCTGGTCTTCTTTCTTTTGTTCTTATATATGCTTGTTCTTCTCGCCATTCTTCAATTTTAGGAGTGTTACCACTCGTTAAAATCTCAGGAACTTTCCAGCCATTATAATCTGCTGGGCGTGTGTAAATAGGTGGAGCGAGTAATCCATCTTGAAAACTATCTGTAAGCGCCGAAGTCTCATTACCTAGCACCCCAGGAATTAAACGTATCACCGCATCGCAAAGTATCAGAGCGCCAAGCTCTCCACCACTCAAGACGTAATCTCCTATGGATATTTCTTTAGTAATAAAATGATCTCTCACGCGCTGGTCTACACCTTTGTAATGACCACATAGTATGATAATATTACCTTTAAGCGATAGCGTGTTTGCCATACCTTGGTCTAGCGTCTCACCATCTGGAGTCATGTAGATTACCTCGTCATAATCACGCTCAGATTTGAGCTTAGAGATACATTTATCTATAGGCTCAATCTGCATCACCATTCCTGCACCACCACCAAACTGGTAGTCGTCTACTTGCTTATAATTTGTATCTGTGTAATCACGTAGATTATGAAACTGCACATCTACTAATCCTTTTGCAATTGAGCGCTGCATAATAGAAGCTTCAAAAGGGCTTTTAAGTAAATCTGGTACAACGGTAATGATATCTATTCTCATAATCTTAATAAGGTTGAGCTATTGTAATTGGGGTATTATACTAGCGAGCCCAAAAGTAATGTAAATCGGGGTCTTTATTAAATCCTAGGCGCTCATAAAGTTGTTGAGCAGGGTTTGTAGTCTCTGTTTGTAAAACGATGCCTTTTTGCTTTAATGATATACATAGTTCTTTTGCACTGTTTATGAGTAATGTACCTATACCTTTTCCACGGTGCGCAGGAGATATATATAAATCATTAAGCAGCATCATTCGCTCCATACTCACTGATGAGAAAAGCGGATAAAGTTGAGTAAATCCTACGGCTTCCGTTTCTTCTCTGTCATAAAAGGCTATGAAAATAGTGCTCTCATTATAGGTAAGCCTTTCTTTCAAAAATACGCTTGCTCCTTCCAGGTTTGAAGCTTGCCTATAGAATAGTCTATACCCGTCAAACAGTGGCGTTATGATATCTAAATCTTGTAAAGTTGCTTTGCGTATATGCATAAAAAAAATCTGTACTACAAAGTACAGATTTTTTGATTTTCTTAAAAATAAGCAGACTATCCTTTTGCAGACTTAAGTGCTTTGTTGCGCTCGTCTTGAAGCTGGCGTCCTAATTTTTGTTCTTTTTCAAGTGCCTTACGACGGTACTCATCAAACTCAACTTCTGTTTCATCAAGCTTGTGTTGTGCCTCTTTAGTAAGAACGTTACTACTTCTAAACTTGTATATAAAAAATACAAGTCCAAGTAATAAAAGACCAATAATGCTCCACATCATAGTCTGGTAACTTCCTTTACTCATCTGGATCCCAAAGAAGTTTATAGAATCTTTTTCTTCTTCTGTCTCTGCAAGCGTGAGCTGTATTTTTTCTAAGTCGGCGCTTACTTTTGAGGCAGCTGTTTGCTGCTTACTCATTTCAGACTTTAGATTTTCTATCTCTGTTTGTAATACATCAATACGTGCCTTTGCATTTTGTTGCAAGCGATTCATTTTTACCTTTTCAATAACTTTAAATTGCTGGTAGTTATTTGAACCTTCAATGACTTCGGTAAATTGTTCGTCTATTGTTTTGGTAGCATCTTGAGCCTGTGACACAGAAAATGACAGGAGGAATATAAAAGCAAGTGCTTTGGTAAAAAATCTCATATAGGTTGTTGTTTAAATATAATTGCGGCTAAAATATAGCTTTAATGCTTGCCTCGGTTTACAAAAATACGTCAAATTATAGCTTTTGGACTTTTTTATTAGAAATTAAGAATCATCTTAATCACTTTAACTTTTTGCAAGGCATTTTGGCGTTAGTTATTTTAATGATAAAGCCACCTCGGGAGGTGGCTTTATGTGTATTCTCAAGATTACTTACTAGTAAACTATCTTGTGTTTACATCACGCTTTCGCGAAAGCGTAACACCTACAAGTATAATCCTAGTAATATGTAAATCTGCGCACCTTTGCAATGTACTTGGCAAGGCGAATAACTTGATGGCTATACCCATACTCGTTATCATACCAAACGTAAAGCACAACGTTTTTACCGTCCTTACGGACTATTGTAGCATTACTGTCATAAATACTAGGAGCAGATGATCCTATGATGTCGCTAGATACGAGTTCGTTATCAATAGAATACTTGATTTGCTCTACAAGAGCTCCTTCAAGCGCATATTTTTTAAGAAGCGTGTTGATTCCCTTTATGCTTGTTTTCTTATTCAGTTCTAGATTAAGTATCGCAAGCGAACCGTTAGGCACAGGAACGCGTATCGCATTTGAAGTAAGTTTCCCTTCAAAATGTGGAAGCGCTTTACTTACTGCAGCTCCAGCACCAGTTTCTGTAATAACCATGTTAAGTGCAGCAGCACGACCTCTACGGTACTTGCTGTGCATGTTATCAACTAGATTCTGATCGTTAGTATATGCGTGTATTGTCTCTAGGTGTCCAGTTTGTACACCTAATGTGTCATCAATCGCTTTAAGAATAGGAGTGATAGCATTTGTAGTACAAGAAGCCGCAGAGAAAATATTGATTTCATCTGGGTTATTCTCTAGGTGGTTTACACCGTGTACAATGTTAGGAATCCCTTTTCCAGGAGCAGTAAGAAGTACTTTAGCAGCTCCTTTGCTTACTAAATGTCTACTTAACTGTTCTTTATCACGGAAGGCTCCAGTATTATCAATAACCAGCGCATCGTTTATCCCATAGACAGTATAGTCGATATCTTCTGGTGCATTTGCACTAATGAAGTTTACCGTAGTACCATTAATAATAAGTGCTTTGTTTTCTACATCTATAGACACAGTTCCAGTAAAGTCACCATGTACAGAGTCACTTTTAAGAAGACTTGCTCTTTTTTCAAGAACAGTTTGATCTACAACACCACGGGTAACTACAGCTCTAAGACGTAGCTGACTACCTTTACCAGTGCGAGTCATTAACTCTCTTGCAACAAGACGACCTATGCGTCCAAAACCGTAAAGAACAACATCCTTAGGCTCGATAGGAGTTACATTTTCGGCAGGCTTTAAGCGCTGCGCTACAAAACTAGTTGCATTTGCATTATCCTCTAGGTGATACTCATAAGTAAGTTTACCTATATCTAACTTAGATGGAGGAAGGTTAAGTTGCTTGATTGCTTCTGCAATTTCAACACTATCAAAAATGGAGATAGGCTTCCCTACAAAGGCACCTGCATACTCATGTAAATCTAGAATCTGACTCACGTTGCGATCCATTACTTGATTTCTAAATACTACAAGTTCTATGGCGTTGTCGTACCATAAATCACTAGCAATTTTAATAAACTCTACAGTTGCTCTACGGCGATCTGCTTGAAAGGATAGTTCTTTTTCGTACGTTTCTGATTGACTCATTACGATGTAGTTAAAAGGTTTGTTTTGGTTTTACGAAAATGTAAATTCACTTAAATTTTCGGCAAAAGTATATATTTTAAGTGGGTACGCAAACGATTTCGTGATTGAATTTAATGTAAAAAAATAACCCCTCCAGTATGGAAGGGTTATTCGCTTTTATGTGAGTATTGATTAATCGAAGATAAAACGGTTGCGTTCTCCTTTTCGATCTACAAAAACGATACTTACAGGCTCATTTACACTTTTGTTCTTAAAAATGTTTTTTACATCATCAATAGAGTTTACCATCACGTCATCTATCTCTGAGATTACGAGACCTTCAATTCTATAACGTTTCATAGCTTCTGTGAGCGTCTGGCTTATTACTACGCCATTTTTGGCTTTATACTTTGCAAGATCTTTTGGTGAAGCATTTTTAACTTGTATGCCTAGTCGTTCGATATCAAAAGTGATTGACTTTATTAATTTGACAGGTAATGTCATTTTAGTATCGTCTCTTAATATTTCAACTTGTACAACATCATCAGGTCGCTTTGAATTGATATATCCAGTAAGATCTGAAAATTTTGTAATATTAATATTGTCTAATTTCTTAATGATATCTCCAGTCTTTAATCCTGCTTTTTCTGCGCCACTTTCAAACTCTACACCAGCTACATAAAAACCTTCGGCAGTTTTTAGGTTTTCTGCTTCGGCAATTTCTGCAGTGAGTGTACCACCACTTACTCCTAAGATTCCTTTTTGTACAGAACCAAACTGCATGATGTCTTCCATGATCTTACGAGCGTTGTTTGAAGGTACTGCAAATGCGTATCCTACGTAAGATCCCGTTTGTGAGGTGATCGCAGTGTTGATACCAATTAACTCACCAAAGATGTTCACCAAAGCTCCACCGCTATTACCAGGGTTAATAGCTGCATCTGTTTGTATAAAAGACTGGTAGTTTGCATCGCGTTCATCTATATCACGAGCTTTTGCAGATACAATCCCTGCGGTTACTGTAGAGGTTAAATTAAATGGATTACCTACGGCAAGTACCCATTCTCCTACTTTTGTGCCGTCACTATCGCCAAAGGGAATATATGGCAGTTCCTCACCAGCATCTATTTTTAATATTGCGATGTCTGCCTTTGCGTCTTTACCTACCACTTCTGCCATGAAGGTTTTGTTGTTGTTTAAAGTGACTTCTACTTCTGTAGCGCCATCTATCACGTGGTTGTTTGTGATTATAAAGCCGTCGCCAGAGATGATAACTCCACTACCTGCACCTACAATGCCTTTGTTTGCCTGGCCGCCTCCTCTCAGATATTCCATCATATTACGAGGCTGTCTATATTCTTGCACGTTTTTAACGTGTACAACTCCGTTTACCGTTCTTTCGGCAGCTTCTGTAAAGTCTACACCACTTGCAGCAGCAGTGAGTGCTTCATAATTGACCGGTTTATAGGTAGGTGTATTATCTATCTGGGTAGGGTAAGAAGCTACTTGTACTGGCTCCTCAATAAAAAGTTTATATGATCCTAGCGTTATTGCGCCTGCTAGTACGGCGATTAAAAGTGTTCCTGCGATTTTTTTCATAGTCCGTTGCATTTAATCAATAATCGTTAAAATTAAAAATTTAGTATTTCTACGGTTTCTATTTAACTGCCATTTAACACGAGAAACGAAATCGAGATTTGCTATTTTTGTCGTAATAAAGCATTAAAAATGACAATCCCATTTTCAAAATATCAAGGTACTGGTAATGATTTTGTAATCATAGATAACCGTACTCAATACTTTCCCAAAGATGATACCAAACTCATCTCAAAGCTCTGTGACAGAAAGTTTGGCATAGGAGCAGATGGATTAATGCTGTTAGAAAATCATCCTTCGGCAGATTTTAGAATGGTGTACTATAATGCAGATGGTAATGAAAGTAGCATGTGTGGTAATGGTGGACGCTGCTTGGTAGCTTTCGCGAAAGCGTTATCTATCATCGAAAACAAGGCAACCTTTGAAGCGATAGATGGTTTACACGAGGCAAGCATAGAAGGTGATATCGTGCAGCTGAAGATGCAGGATGTATCTCAAATTAAGAAAGAAGCTGCTTACACATTTCTTGACACAGGCTCTCCACATCATATTGCAATGGTAGATGATGTAGAAAAAGTAAACGTAAAAGCTGAAGGAGCAGCATTGCGTTACGGTAGTTTATATGGTGAAGCGGGAAGTAATATAAACTTTGTACAGCAATTAGATAATGCTCATTTTGCAGTGCGCACCTATGAGCGTGGAGTAGAGGATGAAACGTTGAGCTGTGGGACAGGAGTAACAGCTGTTGCAATCGCAGCACATACAAATGGCTTAACCACTAGCAATAAAGTAGCGCTAGATGTACAAGGTGGGAAACTGTCTGTACAGTTTGAGAAAACTAATGATGGGTATTCTAATATCTACTTAATAGGTCCTGCAACCTTTGTCTTTAAAGGGGAATGGTAATGAAAACATTACAAGGCACCCATTGCTATTTAAGAGCACTTGAACCAGAAGATATTGATCACGTGTATCGTGTGGAAAATGATGAAAGTTTATGGAGTGTGGGAGAGACGCTCGTTCCATTTTCTAAATACGTGCTTAAAGAATACTTAGCAAATAGCCACCGTGATATCTTTGACGTACGTCAACTGCGTTTAGTAATATGTGATAGTATTTCGCACAGTTTTGTAGGTCTTATTGATGTATTTGATTTTGATCCACATAATTTAAGAGCAGGTATAGGTATTGTAATTGCTGGCGAAGAAGACAAAAGAAAAGGCTATGCCACAGAGAGTATAAGTCTTCTCAAAAATTACTGCAATACACATCTTAATTTACACCAACTGTATGCTAATATAGAAGAGGATAATAAGGCAAGTATCTCACTATTTGAAAAAGCAGGTTTTGAGTTAATAGGCATTAAAAAACAGTGGAGACGTAAACGCAGTCTCACTACAGGAAAAGAATCATATATAAACGAATTACTATACCAACACATATTCTAGATGTACATTAAAAAGATTTTACTACTTATAGTTGCCATAGGCATTGTTATAGGAGGCGTATTTGCTTACACAGTATACACTTCTATTTTTTCTGACAACACTGCGTTTAATAATGATCGCGCGCATTTATACATTGCAACAGGATCTGCTTTTAATGATGTGGTTGCAGATCTCTCGCCGCTTTTAAAAGACGAGGATTCCTTTATTACTGTAGCCGAAAAGAAAGGATATAATGATAATGTGAGACCTGGTCATTACATTATAAAGAAAGGGATGAGTAATAATGAGATTATTAATACCATCCGTATTAAAAATACACCTGTAAAAGTCGCTTTTAATAATCAAGAACGTTTACAAGATATGGCGGGCAGGGTAGCAACCCAAATAGAAGCAGACAGTACATCGCTTATTACGGCAATGCTAGATACAAACTTCTTGAGAGAACATGACTTTAATAATGACACTGCACTCACTATGTATATCCCTAATAGCTACGAGTTTTTCTGGAACACAAGTGCAGAGGATTTTAGAGCAAGAATGCTCAGTGAGTATAAAAAATTCTGGAACGCCACCAGATTGGCCAAAGCCGAAGCGCTTAACCTTACACCTCAAGAAGTATACTCGATAGCAGCCATTGTGCAAAAGGAAACTGCCAAAACTGACGAGAGACCAAGAGTGGCAGGAGTTTACCTTAATAGACTTAAAAAAGGCATTAAACTAGATGCAGACCCTACGGTTATCTATGCTGTAAAAAAGGAAAAGAATGATTGGGATATGGTCATAAAGCGTGTGCTTTATAAAGATCTAGAAGTAGACTCTCCATATAACACTTATAGAAACAGAGGTATTCCTCCAGGACCTATATTTATGCCAGATGTCACAGCTATTCAAGCTGTGCTCAATCCAGAAAAGCATGACTACTACTATTTTGTAGCAGATGTAAAGAACTTTGGATATCACAAGTTTGCTAAGACGCTATCACAGCACAATGCAAATAGCGCTGCATATAGACGCTGGATCAACAATAAAGGCATCAATCGTTAAGTCCTTGTTAACTTTCATGTTAACGGGTATTAAATGATATTTCTAACACACTAAACCTCCTTATATTGAAGTTGTTACCGTGATTCTCATAGAAGCGCGGTTAACAGAAAATTCCTGTTACAGGAATATGTTCTTTTAATTACAATAGAATAATGGCAAGCCGTGCTTGCAAGCTCTTATGAGAATTACTAAAGATTAGATCACACTAAGTGGTCGGTAATTGTAAACTTTAATTCGATTCATTATATGAAGAGACGTTATTTACTATTAGTAGTATTGCTACCTGTGTTATTTATAATATCTACAGGCTTCATTGTAAAAGATGATAATGGCAATGCGATAGCCGCAATGTGGTTCAAAAACCAGGCAGATACTTTTGTAACTCCTACGCTTGAATCATTTGTACCCGATTTTCCAGGAGGATTTAATAGTCCTGTTTTGGGAACATCGTATATAGGCTTTAAAGAAGCTTTAGCTTTTAGTGAGTCCAGTGGTAATTATTTTGCAGTAAACAGACTTGGTTATAAAGGCAGATACCAGTTTGGTCAATCTACTCTTAAGTGGGTAGGTGTAGACAGTGCAAGAGATTTTATGAATTCTCCAGCCATGCAAGAAAGTGCATTTGATGCGCTTGTTGCAAGGAATAAATATGTTTTACGTGAGTATATCACTGCCTTTGATGGTAAAACAATAGGAGGTCATAAAGTTACCGAAAGCGGTCTCATAGCTGCGGCACATTTATGCGGAGCTGGAAACGTTAAGAAATTTCTTGACTCTGGTGGTGAGGATGTATTTGCAGATGCAAATAATGTACCTCTCACATCTTATCTAAGTCGTTTTGGCAACTTTGATACATCAATTATCCCCGCAAATGCGTCGGCAAAGGCTACTTTATAATTACTAAAAACCCAGACACTAATAGGTCTGGGTTTTTTATTGCTCTTTATTTAAGAGTCTTTATAGTGGAATGCCTTATGTTAAAATAGTGTTATGTCTTGTTATGGAGGAAGTTTTCTGGTCTACTTTTGCACCGTTATTGTATCGTCTATTGGTGTAAATTGACGTTTTGGAGTGGGATTGATTGTAGAGAGGAGAGCGTTTTTAAGTCTATTAGGTGTTGTGAGAGGTGTTAATAATCTCGTAAATACAAGTAAATGAGCACGGAAGAGTGCTTTTGGGTGGTTTGCCGCTGAGGCTTGTCCATTACTCAAGATAGTTGTATTTTTGCGCGCCGAAATAGAGAGCACTTTAAGAAAGGTTTTAATTATAACCTTTTGGCGATCGAAAAGCGACCCTATGTTAAGAAACTTGACTAAAGTTACTGTATTACCTTTTATGTTAGGTATTCTGATGTTTTCCCCAGCATCTGAAGAAACATATGATTTTACTCACTACGCTACAGATGGAGCATCTCTAGATTATAGTGTTGCCCTTCCTGATGAAACTGAAGAAGTTTCATTTGTTTTTAATCCTACACCACTTACTAGAAAAAATTACACAGGTTTTAAAGAAGCACTTGCTTTTAAAGAATCGAGAGGTGATTACTTAACAATTAACCGTTTTGGTTATTTGGGTAAATACCAGTTTGGTGCATCTACGCTTGACCTTCTTGGTATTACAGATGGATCTGAATTTTTAGCAGATCCGCTACTTCAAGAACAGGCCTTTTTATTGAATGCTTCCCGTAATAAATGGGTTCTTAGACGTGATATTAAGCGTTTTGAAGGACGCTGGATTGCAGGTGTACGAGTGACGGAGTCTGGAATACTTGCCGCAGCTCACCTTGCTGGACCTGGTAGTGTAAAGAAGTTTTTAAGATCTGGTGGAGAAATTGGTTTTGCAGATGCCTTTGGTACTAACATACGTAGCTATATGAAGCGATTTTCTGGTTATGATGTGTCTAATGTAAAAGCAGTAAAATACCCGTCCATTAATAAATCAACAGCTAGTCTTTAAAAGGTATAGCTTAGATAATAATATAAGACATCCAGTATCGTATAGATGCTGGATGTTTTTTTATACGCTTTCGCGAAAGCGTAATTACCCACACCAGTAAGTCTGTCACTCTCGATGAGCATGCCGATATTTAAAGTATCCTGCTACCTTTAGAAGATTGCAAAATGTCAGTTTGTCACTTATGTCGTTGTGGTACTTTTTTCGCTTTAAGCGAAGAACAATTATTACAAATCAAAACACATATAACATGTCAACAGGAAAAATTAATGTATCGGTAGAGAATATCTTTCCGCTTATTAAGAAGTTCTTATATAGTGATCACGAGATTTTCTTACGTGAGCTTATCTCAAACGCAACAGATGCAACCCTTAAGTTAAAACACCTTACCTCTATAGGTGAGTCTACAGCTGAGTATGGAAATCCTCAGATAGAAGTAAAAATAGACAAGGAAGGGAAGAAGCTTCATATTATAGATCAAGGTCTAGGGATGACGCAAGAAGAGGTTGAGAAGTATATTAACCAACTTGCATTTTCTGGAGCAGAAGAGTTTTTAAACAAGTATGAAGATGGTGCTAAGGATACAGGAATCATAGGGCACTTTGGTCTTGGTTTTTACTCGGCATTTATGGTGGCAGAGAAGGTAGAGATTATTACAAAGTCACATAAAGATGAGCCAGCAGCACACTGGACGTGTGATGGTAGTCCTAACTTTACACTAGAAGCGGCAGATAAGACAGAGCGCGGTACAGAGATTATCTTACACATCGCAGAAGATAGTACAGAGTTTCTTGAAGAAGGACGCATCGCGGGACTGCTTTCTAAGTACAACAAGTTTATGCCAGTGCCAATTAAGTTTGGTATGAAAACAGAGACGCTTCCTAAGCCAGAAGATGCAAAGGAAGAAGATCCAGCTCCTACACAAGAGGTTGATAATATTATAAACAACCCTAACCCAGCCTGGACAAAGCAACCAGCAGATCTTGAAGAGGAAGATTATAAAAACTTCTATCAAGAGCTGTATCCTTCAAACTTTGACGAGCCGTTATTTAATATACACCTTAATGTAGATTATCCTTTTAACCTAACAGGAATTTTATACTTCCCTAAGTTAGGACAGGATATGAACATGCAGAAGGATCGCATACAGTTATATCAAAACCAAGTTTTTGTAACTGATAATGTAGAAGGTATTGTACCAGAATTCTTAACGATGCTACGTGGTGTGATAGATTCTCCAGACATCCCACTTAACGTATCTCGTAGTTACTTACAGGCAGATGGAGCAGTAAAGAAAATTTCTGGTTACATCTCTCGTAAGGTGGCAGATAAGCTTAAGTCACTCTTTAATAACGATAGAGAAGATTTTGAAAAGAAATGGAATGACATCAAACTCGTTATAGAGTACGGGATGTTATCTGAAGATAAGTTCTTTGAGAAGGCAGACAAGTTTGCACTATACCCTACCGTAGATAATACATTCTTTACTTGGGAAGAGCTTGAAGCAAAAATCAAAGAAAACCAAGTAGATAAAGACGGGAAGACTGTTGTACTTTATGCAAGTGATACAGATGCACAGCACTCATACATACAGAGCGCAAAAGACAAAGGATATGAAGTATTATTACTAGATTCTCCTATTGTATCTCACTTAATCCAGAAGCTAGAGACTAGTAAAGAAAACGTAACTTTTGTACGTGTAGATGGTGATCATATAGATAACCTTATTAAAAAGGACGAAGAGCAAATCTCAAAACTCTCTGACGACGAGAAGGAGACTGTAAAAACAGCTATTACAGATGCTATTGCAAACACGTCTTACACGGTGCAAGTAGAAGCGATGGATAGTAATGCTGCACCATTTATCATCACACAGCCAGAGTTTATGCGCCGTATGAAGGAGATGCAACAAGCCGGTGGTGGCGGAGGTATGAATATGTTTGGTAATATGCCAGAGATGTACAACCTAGTAGTAAATGGTAACCACGAGCTGGTTACAGAGATACTCAATGCAGATACAGATGAGGCTAAAAAGCGTTTAATCACACAATCATTTGATCTAGCAAAGCTTTCTCAAAACCTCCTTAAAGGAGAGGAGCTTACTAGCTTTATCAAGCGTTCTTACGAGATGATTAAATAATTATACTCGATATTTTTTATATCTAGTAAGAAGTAAATTTTATAAAAGCCACTTTTCATTTATGGAAAGTGGCTTTTTGATTTTATAAAAGCGTAACTTTTTAAGTAGCTTACCGTCTTATGAGATAGTAGGGTAATAACTTCGCTCGCTACTGTGCAAACAACTACAATTAATAAACAATAAAGATTATGTCACTTACTCCTTCTAATATGCTCGAGCTGGGCACAAAAGCCCCAGAATTCCAACTTGTAGATACAGTTACAAATCAGCTGTGTAGTTATCATGATATTAAAGGAGAACGTGGTACTGTGGTGATGTTCATATGCAATCACTGTCCTTTTGTAGTGCACGTAATTGATGAGATTGTGCGTATAGCAAACGATTACCGAGTGCTCGGTTTTGGTTTTGTGGCGATAAGCAGCAATGATATAGTTGCATATCCTCAAGACGGGCCAGAGATGATGTGGCAAAATGCTCGTAAAAACAGCTTTACTTTTCCTTATCTACTTGATGAGACTCAAGAAGTGGCAAAAAATTATGACGCCGCCTGCACGCCAGATTTCTTTGTTTTTGGGCCTAATGACAAGTTGGTGTATCGCGGTCAGCTAGATAATAGTCGTCCGGGTAATGGAATTCCTGTAAATGGACGTGACCTTAGAGAGGCGCTAGATAACATTTTTAATAGTAAGCCACAGTCTACACTCCAAAAGCCAAGCATGGGTTGTAACATCAAGTGGAAATCATAAATAGTGTAGTGGGATGAGTACGCTTTCGCGAAAGCGTGACTCAATAAATTTATCTTTTAAAATTCTTAAATATCAGCAAGCGTTAGAGTCGCAGTCTAGAAGTAAGCCGAAAGTAAAGACCGCAAAATCAAAGTAGTGCCACTTAAAATTAAGTTTTTAGGTGCTAGATTTTTTGCTCTCCCTTTTTCTGCTATTTTTACGTAAATCCTAGACTATTGGAAATTTTAGAAAATCTGCGCATCTTAGACGGTATCGACATTTTGCTCGTTGCTACTTTGATGTTTTACTTATACAGGCTCGTTAAGGGAACAGTTGCTATAAATATCTTTATAGGTATTGTGGTGATTTACCTTATTTGGCAGCTCACAGTACTTCTCAAAATGGAAATGCTTAGTACTATACTAGGGCAGTTTATAGGTGTGGGTATGTTTGCGCTCATTGTAGTCTTCCAGCAAGAAATCAGAAAGTTTTTATTACTCATAGGAAGCACAAACCTCACCAAGGGCGGACTCTTTAAGAATTTTAATTTTTCAAAAAAAGAAGGTGTTCTTAATTTAGATATTCATGCAATTCTAGGAGCTTGTGAGAATATGAGTAACACCAAGACAGGTGCACTTATCATAATAAGGAGAGCAACAAGTCTAGAATTTGTAAAAGATACGGGAGACCGTATGGAGATTGAGGTAAACAGACCTATTATAGAAAGTGTTTTTTATAAGAACTCTACGTTACACGATGGTGCAATGATTATTGAGGATAATAAAATAACAGCAACACGTGTTATTTTACCCGTAACTCAAGAACGTAATATTCCTTTACGCTTTGGACTTAGGCATCGTGCTGCAGTAGGAATTACAGAAAAGACAGACGCACTTGCCCTAGTGGTAAGTGAAGAGAGTGGTGCTATTAACTATATAAAGGATGGTGAGTTTGTACTCTTTGATACCATAGATGAGTTGCGTATTTTACTAGAAGAAGAATTGATGTAACGCTATGTCTAAGAAACCATCAGATAATAGTAAAATAGATAAAAAGAGTAGTAAGCCTGCTAAACAAAGGAGAGATGTCCTCGTAGTTTCTGATCACTGTAAAAACTGCGGAACCCCAGTACAACTAGACCAGCGATTCTGTTCTCATTGTGGGGCAAAGCGCATGTATAATAGGCTCAATACCCGTAATCTTCTAGAGGACTTCACAGAGCGTTTTCTCAATATTGAGAATGTATTCTTAAAAACCTTTATTGTATTATTTACCGCACCAGAAGATGTGATTAATGGGTATGTAGAAGGTCTTAGAAAAAGATACATGTCTGCATTTGGGTATTTTGCTGTAGCACTTACCATCACGAGTGTCTATACTTTTTTCTTTAGAAATTGGTTTATTGATTCTGAAAGTTTCTCTGAGTTTTCAAATGGATTTGCTAGCGGATTCAAATCTTCTGATACTACAATATTGAATGATTACATGGACTTTGTGTTTGATTATCAAAGTCTCTTTAGTTTTCTATGTATTCCGCTGTATGCTGTGATTTCAAAACTGGTTTTTTGGAACTATAAGCAGTATAATTTTATAGAGCATATTGTCATCTATTTATACACCTATTCTCAGGTTCAGATTTTAATGTCTGTGCTTGGTATGCTCTTCATCTGGTCAGATATGGCGCAGGTGATTTTAGGAGTAGTGACTACTGTATTTCCTGTAATTTATACGATTTATGTACTCTATAGAATATTTGACTTAACAATAGAAAAGGCTATACTTAAAACTATACTATTTCTAGCCATACTATTACCACTATCATGCTTTTTTATGAGTGCTGTGGGCGGGATTATGTATGCTACAGGTATGCTTGACGAGTTTGTAGCAAATGTAAAACAGCAATCAGAGTTAACCAGAGCAGCTCGAGAAGCCGCTGTAAAAGCAAAGGACTCTATACGTGTAGATAGTATCAAAGCAGCTGTGCAAATCGTAAAAGATACGCTCAATTAATCTCTTGAATATTAAAACCAACCTATGTCTAAGTTATCTCGCGCTGAGAAAAAAGCTTTAAAAAAGAAACAGAACCAACTAGAAGTAAAGGATACCTGTGTAAACTGCGAGCAATTTATAGCGCTAGATCAAAGGTTTTGCTCACACTGTGGAGGTAAGCGTATTTACAATAAACTCACGTGGCGTAATCTACTAGAAGACTTTGTAGATCGATTTTTTAATCTAGAAAATTCCTTTATCAAAACATTTGTTGCAATGTTTCGCCAGCCAGAAGATGTGATAGGTGGTTACATAAATGGAATGCGCAAGAAATACCTTCCTGCCTTTAGCTACTTTGCGATTGCGATTACTTTTACGAGTGTTTATTATTATTTACTTAAAAGCTGGTTTTGGGATAATTATATGACTGCACAAAAACTTGTTTATGATGAGTCTGTGCCGCAAGCGCAGCTAGAGCTTCAAGAAAGTATTGCCACCCTTTTTATGGAAAATCAATCACTATATATGTTTTTGATAATTCCATTTTTTGCGGTGATGTCCAAAATAATCTTTTGGAATTATAAAAAATATAATCTCGTAGAGCATTTTGTAATCTATTTATATGTCTATAGTCACTTTTCTATGATAAGTGTTGTAATGCAAATTGCATTTATATGGAGTCCTACTGCACTTAATATTCTAAGTGTAATAGTATTTTTATTAATGCTTATTTATACTATTTACGTGCTTAAAAGATTGTTTAAACTCACTATGGCTAGTGTGCTTGTAAAGACGCTTTTTTTCTTTTTAATATTTACCGTTTTTTCCTGTGTGTTAAGCTTACCAATAGTTGCCCTGGGTTTTATGTCTGCAATTGAGGTGAATCAAAACGGTGAAAAAGAAATAGACGACAGCAATTTTATAGGGAAATTTATGAAAATGGCCCAAGAACAAGAACGCCAAAAGAAAATCAAAGACTCCATAAAAAAAGACAGTCTCAAACGTTTAGAGTTTGAGCTAGAGATCACTCCAGATATGATTAAAAATAGACCTCAGTAGGTATACGCTTTCGCGAAAGCGTAACAACAATATTGTTCTCATAAAAATCTCTTAAACGAGTGGTGATTGTGAGCCTTTATTTGGTACTTTACTAGACCCAGCATAAAGTAATATATGAAACTATTTAAAAAAGAATTTACCAATAATGAGATCCTATTCTACGTAAGGCGTGCCTTGTGGATTCTCTTTGCGTGGATGCTGGTGGCAAATATTATTTTTCTTTATGACTATGCAACGCTATCATCTGCAGATGCACTTACGTCAGATTTTGATTTTGAAGTTTCTTTTAAGGCAAACTTGCTAGTGTCCATTATGGCTGGCTTGATAGGTGGGATTTTTACCGTTAATATTATGGAGCTGTGGTTACGTAAATATGCATTCTGGAGAGCGCTTATCTACATCACATTACTCTACATAGTTATTGCATTTATTGTGGGCACCGTAGGAGCTTATTACTATTATGCAGATTATTTAGGGTTGCAATTAACTAGCGACGCGCTTTTTAATCGTGTTTCCTCATTTTATACAGAGCATATTTTTATAAAGAATTTTGTTGTTTGGCTATTCATAGTCCTGTTCACGCTTATCATTTTGATGATTAATGATAAGTATGGTCCGGGCGTTTTTCCAGATTATTTGATGGGGCGTTATTTCCACCCTAAAACAGAAACGCGCATTTTTATGTTTGCAGATATTAGAGACGCCACCAGAATTGCCGAAAAACTGGGCGAACAAGAATACTTCAATTTTTTAAAGGATTTTTTTAATGATATCGCTCCAGCTATTATGCAAACTAAGGGCGAGGTATATCAATACGTAGGTGACGAGGTTGTTATCACTTGGAAGATGAAGAACGGCGTAAAAAATGCAAATGCCTTGCGCTGTTATTATCGTATGAAAAATACGATTTACAAGAAATCTATAAAATATTACAAGCGCTATAACGCTTTACCCGATTTTAAAGTTGGCTTTCATTATGGCCAAGTGACGGTAGGGGAGCTGGGCAAAATAAAGAGAGATATTGCCTTTTCTGGAGATGTACTTAATACAACGGCTCGTATACAGAGCATGTGTAATGAGAAGGGTGTAGATATTCTTGCATCCAAAGCTTTTGCAAACATTTTACCTAAGTTACCAGGCACTACACGAGTCGTTCCCGTAGGAGATGAGCTTCTTAAAGGTAAAAAAGAAGAAGTGTCGCTAGTGACTTTTGAGCAGGGGAATGTGAATTAAGATCTAAGCATGATTGCGCTTTCGCGAAAATGTGCTCAACAGAATAACATTGAGAACTAGCTAGCTTCTGCTTGTGTAAACTGTACTTCATACAGATTACGGTAATGTCCATCTTCCTTAGCGAGAAGTTCTTTATGGGTTCCTTGCTCGATGATTTTACCTTTTTCCATTACAATAATTTGATCTGCTTTTTTAATAGTAGCAAGGCGGTGAGCAATGACAATAGAGGTTCTTCCCTTAGTGATTTTATTAATCGCTTTTTGAATTAACTGCTCACTGTGTGAATCTACAGATGAGGTAGCTTCATCTAGTACGAGGATAGATGGATTGCTTACATAAGCTCTTAAAAATGCTATGAGCTGGCGCTGGCCGCTAGAAAGCATTGAGCCTCGCTCTTTTACATTATAGTGATATCCATCAGGAAGACTAGAAATAAATTTATGAACGCCTATAGTCTTTGCGCTTTCTATCACCGTTTCCTCAGAAATGTCCGGATTGTTAAGCGTGATATTGTTTAAAATAGTGTCGGCAAAAAGGAATACGTCTTGTAACACAACAGCAATCTCATTTCTTAGATTGTTCAGTTTTATGTCTTTAATGTCTGTCCCGTCTAGTAATATCTTACCGCTATCTATCTCATAAAACCTACTAAGCAAGTTAATGATAGTAGATTTTCCTGCACCTGTAGATCCTACAATGGCAATGGTTTGTCCAGGTGTTGCAGTAAGTGATATTCCCTTGAGCACCTCCTCATTTTCTATGTAAGAAAATCTAACGTCCTCAAAATCTATTTTCCCCTGTACGTTGTCTAGTTCTAAAGTCCCTACGTCTTTAATAGATGATTGGGTGTCTAAAATGCCAAAAACACGATTTGCAGCAACCATTCCCATTTGTAAGGTGTTGAACTTATCTGCTATCTGTCTAAGCGGTGTAAAGAGCATCTGTATGTAGCTTATAAACGCAGTGATTAGTCCTATGGTGATAATATCACTTTGCGCAGCTTTAAGACCTCCGTACCACACGATAAGACCTATGGTAACAGAAGTACATATCTCTGCGATAGGGAAGAAGATGGAGTTGTACCACACGGTCTTGTTCCACGCGTCCATGTGCTTTTTATTAATCGCTTGGAATTTTTTATGCTCGATAGCTTCACGGTTAAAGATCTGGACGATTTTCATCCCAGTCACACGTTCTTGTACAAAGGTGTTGAGGTTTGCTACTTGCGTGCGTACTTCTTCAAAAGCTACTTTCATCGCTTTTTGAAATACACGAGTTGCATATAAAATCACCGGGAAAACAGCAAGAACAATGAGTGTAAGTCTCCAGCTCTCATAAAACATAAATGCAAGCACGACACTCATCTTTAATAAATCTGCTATAATCATAAACAGACCTTGAGAGAAGATACTTGAGATGGTCTCGATATCACCTACAGCTCTGGTTACTAATCTCCCCACTGCCGACTTGTCAAAATATTGCATCTTGAACGCAAGCATGTGATCAAAAAGTTTTACTCTTATATCCTTAATTACTTGTTGTCCTATCCAGTTAGAAAAATAAATAAATAGCAATTGAAAAAGAACTTCGCCAAAAAGTACAGCGGCCATAAGCCTTATATAAAAGAATAAGTCATCACTAGATCGTTGTGATATCCCTAAGTCTATGGCGTTTTTAAGAAAATAAGGTCGCAGCGCGGCACAGAGAGAAAGTACGATGGCGGCTACGGCAGCTACATATAATCTACTGCGATACGGTGTTGTAAAAGCAAGTAAACGTTTAAATAATTGCGTATCAAAAGCTTTTCCTTTAGTCTCTGCCATGATCTTTATAAATTGTTTCTGGGTATAAAATCTCTGTCAAATATAAACCACGTCCAGGAACAGATTTTCCTGCTTGTGATCTACTTTTGCCAGTGATTACCTCGTGCATCCATGCAACGTCTCTTTTTCCTTCTCCTATCTCTAATAATGTTCCTACAATGGCTCGTACCATATTGCGTAAAAATCTATTTGCAGTGATATGAAAGTGGTACTCATCTTCTGTCTCTATCCACTCTGCACGAGTAATATCACAAAGATAGGTGTTAACGTCAGTATTTGATTTAGAAAAGCACTCAAAATCCTTATAGTCCAGGAGTATTGCCGCAGCATTGTTCATGGCATCAAGATCTACGTCATAGCGTAGCGTAGGTGCATAATCTGACGTAAAAGGGTTTTTATGTTTCCCTATGCGATACACATAAGATCTACTCGTAGCATCAAAGCGAGTATGTGCTTTATCTGCCACTTCAAAAATGCGTTTAAATGCGATATCTTTTGGCAAAAATCGGTTGAACTTATGGGTAAGATGATCTATGCCTTCCTGAGTAGAAAACTGGTCATCATTCCAGTCAAAGTGCGCATACATTTGTGTAGCATGTACACCGGCGTCAGTGCGTCCTGCTCCCATAATTTGGACGGGTTTTCGCAAGATTGTAGAGAGTGATTTTTCTATCGTTTCTTGTACCGTCACAGCGTCAGGTTGTCGCTGCCAGCCGTGGTAGTGTTTTCCAAAGTAAGAAAGCTCGATAAAGTAACGCACTGTGTTGTATTTTTGTGGCAAATATACGCTTTCGCGAAAGCGCACTCAAATGAAAAAGATACTCCTACTAAGCGATACACATAGTTATATAGATGATCATATCTTGGGTCACGTAGACTGGGCAGACGAGGTCTGGCATGCTGGCGACATAGGTGACTTAAAAGTGACAGATGCAATAGCAAAAAGAAAACCGCTTCGAGCTGTTTTTGGAAATATAGATGACACAGAGGCGCGACAAGAATTTCCTCTTAATAACAGGTTTGTTTGTGAAGGGGTAGATGTTTTGATTACTCACATAGGAGGTTATCCAGGAAGATACTCTCCAGCCATACGCGAGGAGATTTATAGTAACCCACCTAAGCTTTTTATTTGCGGGCATAGCCACATCTTAAAGGTGATGCCAGATAAAAAAAGAGGACTACTACATATGAATCCAGGAGCGATAGGTAAACATGGCTTTCACAAAGTGCGCACTATGCTCAGATTTACAGTTCATGCAGGCAAGATTGAGAATCTTGAGGTGATTGAAGTGGAGCGATAGTTGAGGTTCTTAGGTGTTGATTTTCAATATGGAAGGCTTCTGAATTGAGGATTGTAATACTTGAAGCTTACATTGTGTAGGATTGTAACATTTTCGCGCAAGCATATTTGCCTTCCCACTAGTAAATAGTATCTTTGCAGCTCATTAAAAATAAGGATAATGCAAGACGGAATTTACGCAAAGATACATACGCCAAAAGGCGAAATTACTTTAAAATTAGAGCACGAGAAGACGCCAGGAACGGTAGGAAACTTTGTAGCACTAGCAGAAGGTAACCTTGAGAACTCACAAAAGCCTCAAGGAACTCCATATTATGACGGTTTAAAATTTCATCGTGTAATTCCTGATTTTATGATCCAAGGTGGTTGCCCACTAGGAACGGGAACTGGTGATGGAGGATACAAATTTGATGATGAGATTCACCCAGACTTGAAGCATGATGCTCCAGGAAAACTTTCTATGGCAAATGCAGGTCCAGGAACAAACGGTACTCAGTTTTTTATTACACACATCCCTACAGATTGGTTAGACGGTAAGCACACTGTTTTTGGTAACGTTGTTGAAGGACAAGAAGTTGTAAATGCAGTGGCTCAAGGTGATGAGATGACAAAAATCGAAATCATTAGAGTAGGAGCAGAGGCAGAAGCATGGAACGCTGTTGAAGCTTTTAGAACTTTTGAAGGTTCAAGAGCAAAGCGCATTGAAGAAGAAAGAGCAGCTCAGGCTGCAGAGATTGAAGCACTAGCTACAGGTTTTGAAACTACAGCTAGCGGTTTGCGCTACCAGATTATACAAAAAGGTAGTGGAGCAAAAGCAGAAAAAGGTAAAACCGTTTCTGTACATTACAAAGGAGCACTTCCTGATGGAACTGTGTTTGATAGCTCATTTAAAAGAAATCAACCTATTGATTTTCAATTAGGAGTAGGACAAGTAATTCCAGGATGGGATGAGGGGATTTCTTTATTAAACGTAGGAGATAAAGCACGTTTAGTAATTCCTTCAGATTTAGGATACGGAAGCGCTGGTGCAGGTGGAGTAATTCCTCCTAATGCAACATTAGTATTTGACGTAGAGCTCGTTGCTGTAAAGTAATTAGTTTCTGATATATATATTAAAAGGTCTGACTTGCGTCAGACCTTTTTTTATGGAATTGTGTCAATTATGTTTTGTATCGCAAAGCTTTGCTATTTTTGATGATATGGAAACACTACAATATCCTATAGGAAAATTTCAAGCACCTGCGCAGATTAATCAAGAACATCTCACAGCGTGGATTGAAACTTTAGACCAATTGCCTGCTAGACTACGAGCACTTACAAAGGATTTAAGTGACCAGCAGCTAGATACCCCATATAGACCTGAAGGATGGACAGTGCGCCAAGTCGTGCATCATCTAGCAGATAGTCATCACAATAGTTACATACGTTTTAAATGGGCACTTACAGAAGATAATCCTATTATCAAAGCGTATGACGAGAAGGCATGGACAATGCTGCCTGATCTAGAAGCATCACCTATAGAATGGTCACTGCGACATCTTGAGGTGATCCATCACAAACTGGTGCAATTACTTAAGGTAATGACAGAAGAACAGTACAATAGAAACTTCACACATCCCGACGGAAATAAGGTAGTAACCTTAAAAGAAAATCTAGGGCACTACGCATGGCATAGTAGTCATCACTATGCGCATATAGAAAACTTAATGAAAAGAAGTAATTGGTAGCAATACACACAACGCATAAAAAAGTCCCACATAGTGAACTATGTGGGACTTTTATTTGACAGCAATGTACTACTTACAACTAATTACCATTTTATAATGGAGCTAGCCCAAGTGAACCCACTTCCAAAAGCTGCTAGAACCACTGTGTCACCTTCTTTTATTTTTCCATTTTCCCAAGCTTCGGTAAGGGCAATTGGGATAGAAGCTGCGGTTGTGTTACCGTATTTCTGGATATTGTTATATACCTTATCATCGCTCAGCTTAAACTTTTTCTGCACAAACTGCGAGATACGTAAGTTAGCTTGATGTGGGATAAGCATGTCAATATCTGACACCTCTAGGTTATTCTTTTGTAAACCTTCCATAATTACTTCAGAGAAGCGTACTACGGCATTTTTAAATACAAACTGGCCGTTCATATAAGGATAGTAAGGTATATCCTCTTGCGGATTAGTCTCTATAAGCTCAGGAACCCATTGCTCTGTGCTTGGCCCTTTAAGAGAAAGCTCAAGTGCATGCTCACCTTCACTATGTAAGTGAGAAGAAAGAATACCTTTATTAGTATCCTCTTCACGAGAAAGTACCGCTGCACCTGCACCGTCACCAAATATGACAGAAACACTGCGCCCACGAGTAGTAAAGTCAAGACCACCACTATGATTTTCTGATCCTATTACAAGTACATTTTTATACATACCAGATTTAATAAACTGATCTGCTGTAGCCAGTGCATAGATGAATCCAGAACACTGATTACGCACATCTAGTGCAGGAACCGTCTCCATACCCATTAAGTGTTGTACTTGCACACCACATCCAGGGAAGTAATAATCTGGACTAAGCGTTGCAAAAACAATCATGTCGATATCCTTGTTTGTCAAGCCTGCGCGTTCTATTGCTATTTCGGCAGCTTTTACGCCCATTTTTGCAGTAGAGTTGCCATCACCCTTTTTTATATGTCTTCTTTCTTTTATACCTGTGCGTTCTTGAATCCATTCATCATTTGTATCCATCAGTTTTGATAGATCATCGTTTGTTACCACGTTTTCGGGAACGTACTTACCAAGACCGGTAATTTTAGAATTATACATAGTGTGTGATGTGTGTTTGAAAGAGTGTTTTGTGACTAGATACGCTTTCGCGAAAGCGTACTTGTCAATTTATCGGCTGTAAAGATACTTTTTTTCATGGCGGGGATAAAGCGTAAATGAATCATTTATTATGCATGCATAAGATAGCGAGAGATAAACATAAAAAAGAGCGCCCGACTAAAAGCGCTCTTTTAAAAAACAACCTAACCAATAAAGTACCATAAAAGATTACGGTACACTTATTACCGTTTATGCCACAGAGTCTGCAGCTATATAATTTTTAAAATTATTGACTTTAATCTGTGCCTTTAGGTCATGCATCAAATTATAAAGTCCAAAGAATGTTCTGTTTATATACAAGAAGTGCTTACTTCCTCTATTACCATTCATTTTACGTATTTCTGTATCCTTGCTATATTTCTCACTTAGCACTGCTATTTGATCAAAAAATTCACTGTTTCTAAAGTCGAATTCCTCTTGCTGCATAGGTTGCGTAAACAAACTTAACATCTCATGAAAAAGTGCCGAAAAGAAAGTTACCGTCTCTGCATCATCGTCCTCTCTAAGTATTTCAAGTTGATAAAGCTTTTGCTCAAATATCTCAGGATTGTTAATGTTTGCAGGTTCAGCTAGTTCAAAATATGGCACATAAAAATCTTCAGGTACATGTTTTATGCATCCAAAGTCTATTGCAATAAGGTTATGATCCTTATCTACCATAAAATTACCAGGGTGAGGATCTGCATGTATGCGTTTGAGCACGTGCATTTGATACATATAAAAATCCCATAAAGCCTGTCCTAACTTATTTGCAGCTTCTTGATTTGTGTTATGTGCTACAAACTCGCTTAGATGCTCGCCGTCCATCCAGTCCATTGTAAGAATGCGTTCACTAGAGAGATCCTCATAATAAGCAGGAAATGTAAGATTAGGTATTGCTGCACAGTCTTTTGTCATTGCAATACTTTGTGCAAGCTCAAGATTATAATCTGTTTCCTCAAGAAGCTTATCTTCTATTTCTTTAAAGAATTTTTCTTTTCCTTCGCCTTGAAGATTAAACATCTTTTTGGCAATAGGCTTTACTAATGCAAGATCACTACTGATACTGTCTGCGACTCCTGGATATTGGATTTTCACAGCAAGTTTTTTCCCATTTAATGTCGCTTGATGAACCTGGCCTATACTAGCCGCATTCACACTTTGAGCCGCAAACGTATCAAATAGATCTTCTGGGTATTTACCTAAATACTTTTTAAATGTCTTACGCACTAAGGGTGCAGAAAGTGGGGGAACTGAAAATTGTGATAGGGAAAATTTTTCTACATATGCCTTAGGCATAATATTTTTTTCCATACTGAGCATCTGTGCTACTTTAAGTGCACTTCCTTTCAAGCTTTTTAAGCCATCATAAATATCCTCAGCATTGTCTTCATTGAGTTGATCCTTTGTTAATGAAGGATTAACCACTTTTTTACCATAGTATTTGGCATAATTTGCTCCTACCTTTACACCAGTTGTAACAAGCCTAGAGGCTCGCTGCAGCTTATTAGTAGGTATGTGGTCTATAGTTTTCATATATAAGGTCCCGTGAGGGATGTGTGTTTGTGTTTATTACTTGAAAATAAAATCTTTAAGATTTTGATCCAAAATTTTCTTTGAAAAGAAATTTTCCAAAATCGATAATACTTTCTAGTGGTGTAGTTTCAAAAATGTCAAATATTGCATTTACAGATTTTTCAATAGCAACATCTGTTTTTTCAAATCCTGGAGAGTTATCACTAATCCAATACTTCAATAAGAATAAGAATTGTACCCACGCACCTTCACTAAATAAACGAACAGGGTTTTTAGTTATCTTATAATTCTTTTCGTCATTTCCAGCTTCAATAAGATTAGATGCATAAGAAGTTAGATGACCTCTCAACTCCTTGAGTTGGCTCATATTTTTGAGCATATTTTTATGCTTGTCTAATGCGTAAAGAACGTAGCTTCTATTTGCGGTAAGCAATTCAAACATCGTAAAGAAGTAAGAAAGCATTTTCTCTTTGTTAGGATAAGTTTCATAATCACTATCCATATTTAAGACAGCTAAGGTATTTGTATGAAATGCATTCCAAATGCCCGCTTTTAAGTTATCAAAAGATCCAAAGAATTGATAAAATTCGGATTCATCTATCTTTAGGTCTTTGCAAAATTTATATATAGTTTTTGGCTCCTCTCCGTGTTCTAACACATAATCCATATATGCAGAGATAATCGTAGAAGAAGTTACTGCTTTCTTTTTGGCAGTTGTTTTTTTAGTCGGTGTCTTTGTAGTTGCCATAATACTTGTTGTTTGCTGTAAAGATACATTATGTTTATCGTTATGTCGATTTGATTAAACAAAAGTTAAGTTAAAATTATTTCAAATTATATGAAACGTAGTTGCTTCTCGTAGAAGATTGCTCTTATGTAGAGGGATTTTTTTGTTTTACTATACGCTTTCGCGAAAGCGTACTTTTTCTAGTAGATAAGGAAGTGAATGACTGGTGCAAATAAAAAGGCTTGTGACACCTTGTCATACTTTGTCTAGTGGCATACTCCTTGTCTATTTGTGTTTGTTGAAAATTAATAACACTTAAATACATATATAATGAGTAAAATAATAGGAATTGACTTGGGTACTACCAACTCGTGCGTTGCTGTAATGGAAGGTAACGAGCCAACGGTAATCCCTAATGCAGAAGGTAAGAGAACTACACCATCTGTAATCGCTTTTGTAGAAGGCGGTGAGATTAAGGTAGGAGACCCTGCAAAAAGACAAGCAGTTACAAACCCAACTAAGACGGTTGCTTCTATCAAACGTTTCATGGGTAACAAATTTAGCGGTAGCGCTAAAGAAGCAGAACGTAGCGCTTACAATGTAGTAAAAGGTGATAATGACACGCCACGTGTAGATATTGATGGACGTTTATACACGCCACAAGAGCTTAGTGCAATGGTTCTTCAAAAAATGAAGAAAACTGCCGAAGATTACTTAGGACAAGACGTAACTCGCGCAGTAATTACAGTACCAGCATATTTTAATGATAGCCAGCGTCAAGCTACTAAAGAGGCAGGAGAAATTGCAGGTCTTAAAGTAGAGCGTATCATTAACGAGCCTACTGCAGCAGCACTTGCATATGGACTTGATAAGAAAGATACAGATCAAAAAATCGTTGTATTTGACTTTGGAGGAGGAACGCATGATGTTTCTATCCTTGAGTTAGGTGACGGAGTATTTGAAGTATTATCTACCGATGGTGATACTCACCTAGGAGGAGATGACGTAGATCAAAAGATAATCAACTGGCTTGCAGAAGAGTTTAAGACAGAGGAAGATATGGATCTTCGTAAAGATCCTATGGCACTCCAGAGACTTAAAGAAGCAGCAGAGAAAGCAAAAATCGAGCTTTCATCATCTACATCTACTGAGATAAACTTACCGTATGTAACAGCAACGGCTTCTGGGCCAAAGCACTTAGTACGTACATTAAGCCGTGCAAAGTTTGAGGCACTTATAGATGACCTAGTAAAAAGAACAATTGAGCCATGTCAAACAGCACTTAAATCTGCTGGATTAAGCACTGGTGATATAGATGAGATTATATTAGTAGGAGGATCTACTCGTATTCCTGCAGTACAGGCAGCGGTAGAAAAATTCTTTGGTAAAGCACCATCAAAAGGAGTAAATCCTGATGAGGTTGTGGCTGTAGGAGCTGCTATCCAAGGAGGTGTACTTACAGGAGATGTAAAAGATGTTTTACTTCTTGATGTAACTCCACTTTCATTAGGTATTGAGACAATGGGTAATGTATTTACTAAGCTTATCGAAGCAAATACAACAATCCCTACTAAGAAGTCACAAGTATTCTCTACTGCGGCAGATAATCAGCCAAGTGTTGATATCCACGTATTACAAGGAGAGCGACCAATGGCCGCAGATAACAATACCATAGGACGTTTCCAACTAACAGATATTCCACCTGCACAACGTGGAGTACCTCAAATTGAAGTTGTTTTTGATATTGATGCAAACGGAATCATCAAAGTTTCTGCAATAGATAAGGCTACTGGAAAATCTCAAGATATTCGTATCGAGGCATCTTCTGGACTATCTGAAGAAGAAATTGCAAAGATGAAAGCAGAAGCAGAAGCAAATGCAGAGTCTGATGCAAAAGCAAAAGAAACTGCAGACAAGATCAATGAAGCAGATGGAATGATTTTCCAAACGGAAAAGCAACTAACTGAATTTGGTGATAAATTATCTGATGATAAGAAAAAGCCAATTGAAGATGCACTTGCAGAGCTTAAAGCAGCTTACGAAACTAAGTCTGTAGATGCTATTACTCCAGCACTTGATAAAATCAATGAAGCATGGAAAGTAGCCTCTGAAGAAATGTACAAAGCACAAGCCGAAGGAGCTGGACAACCAGGACCTGATGCACAAGCTGGAGGAGATGCAGGCGCAGATACCGCTAGCGATGTAGAAGACGTAGACTTCGAAGAAGTTAAGTAGTCTGTGCTGAGCGAAGTCGAAGTATAGACTTCGAAGAAGCCAAGTAATCATTTCGCGAAAGCGAAGTTATTTGAGATGTATAAGGTAATATCTCATATAGTCTTCAATTTATAATTAAGAGAAGCCTCACGACGTATGTTGTGAGGCTTTTTTTATGGATAAATTTACGGTTGAGTAATAACCGTTTAGGATGCTTTGATCAAATATGAGTTTTGTTTTGTATGATTTTCTGTCATAAAGCTCATATTTTCAGCGCATTAATGTCAGTTTATTCTATATTTATAAAGTATAACAAAGATTTTTTGCTTTTGTAATCGATTGATAATCAGGTGTGACAAGGTATTATAACGAGAGGTATGTGTATTTCGTCGATATTAATTAACATAATATTAGGTTTGTATAATCGGTCTGATTTATCTTCGTTGCACCTTAATTCAACTTAACTATGGGGAAATTATACCTTTTTCTTACTTTATTGTTATGCTCTACGGTCACGGCATTTAGTCAGTGTGCCGAGGTAGAGACTTTTACTGTGTGCGACATGACCGTTGTAGATGGTAATGGTGATTCCATTCCAGATGGAATCATAAATCTTTATGAAGAGTTTTCTGCAATTTCTGGTACAACAATCACTCCTGCAGATGGTATGTGGTTTGACCCTAATTTTAACTTTGCACTTGATGTTGTAACAGGAGATCTATTTTTATGGGATCTTGATAGCTCATCTGAAAATATCGCAGACTACCAGTTTGAGTTCCTTAATGGAGCAACAAATTGTCCAGATGATGTGCAGTTTTTATTGAATGTGGTGTTAGGACCTTACTCAGGAACTGCAGCAAGTACTACTGCCGGAGGAGTGAATCTTCAGGTGTGTCAAGGTGCACCACCGTTTGAATGTGATAGCACCACAAATATTGATTTATTTCAAACCATGTTATCTAATCCAAGTCCGCATGGTAATGGTGAGTGGTTCTACGTAGGTTCAAGTCCTAATTACGTTGGGATTTCAGGAAATAGGTTTCTTAATGTTAATATACCATATCAAGCAGGGCCTCCACTAGTTGACGAAGAGACCTTTGAGCTAGAATATCGAGTGCCTGGAATTACTCCTTGCTCAACAGAAGAAATTACGTCTGTCTTAGTATCAGTGACCAAAGAGCCATTTGCTGGATTTGCAAATTCTTTTGCGATTTGTGAGACAGAGTTATTAGCGGGTAATTTTGATATGGATATCAATTTACGTGACGATGGATATTTGGTCAATGAAAATATTGAAGGTATTTGGTTAACGGATCCTACAGGGCAAATATCTGGACCTGGTGATTCTATAATCAATCTTAGAGAAATTTATGACGACCTTGTAGCTACTACTCCAGAATTTGGATGTATGACATATGACTTCACCTATTTTGTAGAAAGTAGATCATCCATTTGTTCTGATCAACAAAGTACAATCAGATTTACATTCTATGAGTATATACGAGCTTTTGAACAAAATGACGTTCCAGAATTATGTGTAGGAGATGAAACTCTAACTACCTTGAATTTATATGACTATATTGATTTTGCACAAGAAGGTACTACATTATTTGATTACCCAAATAATAGTTGTACAAACTGGAGATTGGTCTCTGGTCCTTCAAATCTAGGGCTTGTCTCTAACTTAGATGAAATATGTTCACTTGTAGGAGATGTCGACTATACCAGTGCTGGTACAATTGATGTATCTACATTGACCGACAATACCTCTGCAGGAACTTATGTTTTTGAATTCATTGTAAATGCAAGTTATCATTGTGGTCCAGGTATCACGCAAACATATATAGGTCCAGATGGCTGCGAAGTAGTCGTGTCTGGAGACCAACCATGTGAATCTCAATCTACACTAGTTACTTTAATAGTTAACCCAATTAACTATGCAGGAGAAGATACTGCAGATCTAGAGATTTGTGAAATAGAGAGTCCATTAGTACTTACAGACTTATTAGAGGTAAATGATACTGAAGCTCCTATTTATGTAGGTGAAGACGGAGTATGGACTAATACAGCAAATGGAGACGTAGTTGATAATAACTTTGAAATACCAACTATTACAGACTCTCAATTATTCAACTTTGAATATACTACGATAACCGAAAATGGATGTGAAGACAGTGCTACCTTAAGCTTTACTGTATACCAGCAGTACGATCCAGGAGAAAGTGGACCACTTGCAGTTTGTAGTGATGCAGCTGAGGTTGATCTCTTTACTCTTTTAGGCGGAACTCCAGACACAAACGGTACTTGGTCTGGCCCTGATGGTTTTACAACAACAGATAATGTTGCCCTATTTACACCAGGAGCAAGTGTGGAGGGTGAATATATTTATACTGTGGCAGTAAATGGAACTTGTGCAGAGTCTTCTGCAACGGTAGATGTAACTTTAGGAGATGCACTTTATGCCGGCGAAGATACTACAGGCGTTGAGTTATGTAATACAACGCTCACTGTAGATTTAATTACTCTGCTAGAAGATAACGGTACAGATACTATTGATACTAGTGGTGAGTGGACTGATGGCTCTGGAGCAGTTGTAGTAAATCCATTTACAATACCGACAATTACAAATTCTCAAACTTTTGAATTTATCTACACTACAGGGGGTGGTGGTTGTGAAGATACAGCGACATTATCTCTTACGGTTTTTGAACAAGGTGATGCAGGACTAGATGCAGCTTATGAAACTTGTCAAGATGGAACCACTATAAATCTCTTTACATTATTAGGAGGGACACCAGATACTAATGGTACTTGGTCTGGTCCTAGCGGATTTACAACTACAGATAATGAAGCAAACTTTGACCCATCTGTAAATGCAGCTGGAGCTTATGTTTATACTTTGGCCGCAAACGGAGCATGTGAAGCGGTTACAACAACAGTGACGGTTTCATTTTTTGCTACTAATTATGCTGGAGAAGATACTACAGGAGTAGAGCTTTGTGACGAGAGTTTTACAAATCCTATTGATCTCATCACATTATTAGATACTAACGGGACAGATACAATATATGAAGGAGCTCAGGGTGTATGGACAGACACTGCCACTGGCGATGTAGTTACTAATCCATTTACAGTTCCTGCGATAGATGAGCAGCAAGTATTTAGTTTTACCTACACAACAACTACAGATGATGGTTGTGGAGATGCAGCAACATTGTCGTTTACTGTTTTCGAGAGTAGTGATGCTGGAACTGGAGCTACTTTTCAGGTTTGTGAGGATGGAGCTGCTGTAGATTTATTTACAATTTTAGGAGGAAGTCCTGATAGTAACGGTACTTGGTCAGGTCCAGAAGGATATACTACCACAAGTAATGATGGCTCTATTAATCCTACAACTGCAGTGAGCGGTGACTACGTGTATAGCATTGCAGCAAACGGTGCGTGTGATGCGGTGAGTGCAACCATATCAGTAACTATCGTGCCGGTTTCTAATGCAGGAAACGATATAGATACTTTTGTATGTGCTGGAGATTACACCACTTCTTTATTTGGATTATTATCTGATGATGCCCAGCTTACTGGAGAATTTATAAATATTGACACATCAGAAACTATAGTAGATGGATTAATAGATGTAGAAGCCTTAGGTGAAGGTACTTTCTCATATCTGTATATAGTTTTTACAGACGCTTGTGGTCAAGATGATGTAACTGTCACTTTTACCATTACACCTGTCATGGCACCAACAGTGGTATTAAATGAGCAGTTTATCTGTATTAATGATGGGGTTACTCTAGGGAATCTAGAGGTAAGTGTAGATGATTTTGTTTGGTACGCTTCCGCGGAAGGTGGAGATCCATTACCATTATCTACATTACTAGTAGATGATACTACGTATTATGTAAGTGCGATAAATGAAAATGGATGTGAATCTCCGCGAGTACCATATCTAGCAGACGTTTTACCACTAAGCGACGGAAGATGTCAGATTGAAATCTCTGATGGAGTATCAGATAATGATGATGGTCAGAATGACTTTTTAGAATTAGGTACTTTACCAGATATCTTTCCAAATTTTGATATTCAAATTTTTAATAGATACGGAACTATTGTTTACAGAGGTAATAGAAATACGCCACTCTTTGATGGAAGTTCTAATACTGGATCTGGATTAGGTGATCAATTACCTACTGGAGTATATTTCTATATCTTCTATCCTAATGATTCAAACTCAGCACCAATAGACGGATCTTTTTACTTAAGTAGATAAAAAAACAACCTCAAGATGAAATTTAAAATATTCATACTAGCGGCATTTTGTAGTTTATCTACGTTTGCTCAACAAGAACCACAGTACACTCAGTACATGTACAACCAAGGTGTGGTAAATCCAGCCTATATGATTAATGAACCAGGACTTATAAGAGTAGGTAGTTTGTACCGCTCTCAATGGGTAGGTCTGGATGGTGCTCCGAAAACTGCAAATGTATTTGCAAATATTCCTCTTAACGAGCGAGTGGAAATCGGTGTAAACTATGTAAATGATCAAATAGGAGATGTACTTACTACAAATAATTTTAATGTAAATTTTGCTTACAGAATTAATGTAGCAGAAACTACAAACTTATCTTTTGGATTAAAGTTAGGGGTAGATAATCAGAGTCTCGATTTCACAGGTCAAAACGTAGGAGGAGATTTGGCTTTTCAAAATGGACAAACTACCTCACTTGATGTTGGAGTTGGTGCTTTCTTATTTAAAGATAATTACTACGTTGGGTTGAGTTCGCCAAGTGTTATACCGTATAAAATTGAGAATAATTTAGGCAATGGAGATTCCTCTATTCTATATAAGAAAGATCCTACTGCTTATTTAATGGCAGGTTATGTTTATGATGTTAGTGACGTACTTAAAATTAAGCCTTCGGCAGTTGCAAAATGGATAAGTGGTGCACCATTAACTTATGATCTCTCTCTAAACGCCTTATATGATGAAAAATTTGAACTAGGAGTGTCATATAGACATCAAGATGCTATCGCAGCATTAGCAGGATTTAATATTACAAATGATTTAAAAATAGGATACAGTTATGACTTCAATGTGAGCGATCTTAATCGTTTTAACAATGGAAGTCACGAGGTAGTTCTATTATATACATTTGATTTGCTAGGCTTACAAAAACGTTACATCTCACCAAGATTTTACTAAGATGAAAAATATATACACATTACTTATTATACTTTGTGTAAGTGCGAGTGCATTTGGGCAAGTACAAAAGGGAGATCGTTTTTTTAATAAAGGAGACTACGCGGGTGCTGCAAAGTATTATGAAGTAGCTTTAAGAAAAAATAACTCTAAAGAAATATTAGGAAAGCTTATTGACGCTTATTATTTAGATCAAGATTATAGAAACGCATCTATATATCTTAATCAGCTAGTTGGACAGCGATTTAATGATGCAGATAGAACGTATGATAATGAGTTCAATTTTAAAATGTACCATGTTCTTAATGCTACCGTAAGTTCAGATAAGGTGGTAGATTACCTTGATCTTTATTATAAAAATAGAGGTGAAGACTTTGATAAAGTAGTGGCTCTTGATCTTATCAAAGAGTTGAGAAAAAGGAATCCAAAATTTGACGCAACTAAGAGTAATATAAGCTCAGAAGCAGATGATTTTGGACCTGTAAGAGTAGGGGATAGTGTTTTCTTTACGTCAGATAGATTAAATGACGACGTGCTTAGAACCTTATTTGCAAAGCGTTTTAAAACAACACAAAGACCATTTTTAGATATTTATGGCGTAAGAGTAAATGATAAGAACGAACTCGCTGGTCAAGCAGTTAGGCTTGAACAAGGAGTAAACTCCCCATTGCATGATGGTAACTTGTGTTTTAACACTGCAGGAGATGAGATGTACTTGTCTCGTAGTGCATATGAAAATGGTGATAGTGGGAAGATTTTTGATGAGGAAGGAACTAATAGAGTGCATCTTTACAAAAGTGTTCGCATAGATGGCATATGGAGAGAGGCTGAGCGCCTATCATTTGTAAATGAGAACTACTCTTATATGCATCCTACACTTACCAGAGATGGAAAACGCTTGTACTTTGCCTCAGATATGGAAGGAGGCCTTGGAGGGTTTGATATCTACTATGTAACTGTACGACTAGATGGTACTTATAGTACTCCCGTAAATTTGGGACCTACAATTAATACTATTCATAGGGAGCAGTTTCCGTTTGTTTCAAACACAGGAGATTTATATTTTGCTACAGATGGACGTTTAGGTTTAGGTCTGCTTGATATTTTTGTAGCACCACTTACAGTAAAAGGATTTACTGAGCCTATTAATCTAGGAGCACCTATTAATTCTAAATATGATGATTTTAGTTTAAGCTACTATTCTGATAATAATGGGTTGTATGCCACTAATCGTAATGGAACAGATGATGATATCTATAGTTTTGTACAAACTGGAGAAATCATAACTCGTGAGTTTCAAACTCAGTTTGAGGTGCGTGACGCAGATACAGATGAACTTATCTCAGATGCAGCAATACAAATCTTAGGATATCAAGGCAAGGAAGTTTATGCAAACCGTAAAAGTGATGCTACACCTTTCCAGGTACCACTTACTGTAGATGATTATACTTTTATAGCTTCTGGAGATAATCATGAAGAAGGACGCATGGATATTCAAATAAGAGGAGTACAGACAACACCTTATGTAATCAAAGTAAAGAGAATATTTACAGATACTGAGCTCGCTCTTATGAAGGAAAAGAATCTTTCTAAGGACCTTAAAGAGAAAGATCCAAGTCGTTTTGAATTACTTACAGATGTAAATGCACCACAAGTAGTTGAGAAAGAGGGTAAGCTGTACATGGATGTAGCTCCTATTTATTTTGATTTTGATCTTTATGAAGTACGAGAAGATTCAAGAATTGTACTTGATAGACTAGCAGCTAAGCTTGTTAAATACAAACGTATCAAAATAAAAATAAGCTCACACACAGATAGTCGTGGTCCAGCAGCATATAATATGCCGCTATCAGGAAAAAGAGCAAAAAGCACCTATGATTATCTAGTTAGTAAAGGAGTTGATGCCTCAAGAATACAATACCAAGGATATGGCGATACACAGCCAGTGATTAATTGTCCTATAGGTAAATGTACAGAAGATGATCATCAGCTTAACAGGCGTAGTGAATTTGAAATCACTGGCTATTAATAAGCATTTCGTTAAATAATAAAATCGGCAATTCAATGAGTTGCCGATTTTTTTTTGTTTTACGCTTTCGCGAAAGCGTTATCTACACCATTGATTTACTCTTTTAGAGCAGTTAATATTTTTGGAAAGAATGATTTGTGAACCTCATGAATACCAGAAAATACTACTACGTCAAGACGATTGCCAAAAAGAGCAGACCCTTTAAGCTGTTGTTCTGTGACACGAGCTTCTGTAACATACTCATCCTTGTCTCCATAGAGATAAGTGACAGGGGTAGCAGTGGAAAGGTGCTCAAAATCTGGTGGATTTAACTCGGCTGGTATTGCGCCAGAATGTAGTAAAAGATAAGTGCAGTCTATTTTTCTAGAAGCAATCCATCTTGTAACGATAGATACACCTTGAGAATACCCCATCATAATCACGTTTACGGCACTTTTATCTATAGGCGCTAGTTCCGTAGCCCATAACTCATCAAGATAGTTAAAAACATTGTGCTTTTCTGTTTCTGTGTTTTCTTTAGTGAGCCAGCTAGCGCCTACATACTTAAAACGTTTGTCTTGGTAATACTTACTAGGTGCTTGAGGAGCTATAATGTAATTTTCTTCTGGGGGTAGTTCTTTAAAGTAATTTATAAAATATCTTGACAGGTAACCCATGCCGTGTACAACAAACCAAATATTCTTAGTTTTTTCTGATAGATCATTAAGAGTGGAGAATGTATTTATATGCGTGTAGGAGATTTGTTTTTCTGTCATAACTAGTTTTAAATGTTGTGAGCTTTATCTTTAGGGTAGTTTAATTTCACAATAATGCATAAAAAAAACCACTCAATGAGTGGTTTTTTATAGAATACGATTACCTATATGTTAATACCTACAGGTAATAATCTTTTGTATTTACGTCTGTTAGAACGCATGAATTTTGCAATTTCAGGACTCGTTGGTACGAGGTTTATTTCTCTCTCTGCAACTTCATTAAATACTGCTATAATAAATTCATTCATGTGGTCTTCTGTGCCTTCTGGCATGAAAATTTTAGTCAGGAAGATTTTACGCTCTTGTAATGAGTATTCAATTTTTGCCATTTTGCCTGCAAATGTTGCTTCAAACTGTCTTTGGAACTCATTATCTGTCAATTCAACTGCTGTCGTCGCTTCCATAAATTTTGAAAAATATTTAAAGTATTTGTAAAATTATTAACGGGGTTATTAGAAATCTCTCCTTAATTTTGAACCCCTGAGAGGTAGAAATTAAAAGATAATCAAATCTTAATAATTTCTTTTTGAGAAAGTCTTGCAAATGTATAAAAAATTCCCGAAATAGAGCGCTTCGCTTATGTTAAACCCTTACTTATAAGTTACATGACGCATGTGTATTTAATGCCGGGTATGGCGGCCAATCCTTCTATTTTTGAGAATTTAAGTTTGCCTAATGATTCTTATCAAATACATTTACTAGAATGGTTTTTGCCAGTGCCGGATGAGTCACTACAAGATTATGCTTTGAGAATGACCACTCACATCGCACATGATAATATTGTTTTATTAGGCGTAAGCTTTGGTGGAGTCCTGGTGCAGGAAATGGCTAAGCACATCAAGGTGGCAAAACTTATCATTGTAAGTAGTGTTAAGACTAAGTATGAATTGCCACGCAGAATGAAGCTTTCGCGAAAGCTAAAGTTATACAAGCTACTGCCTATGCGATTGGTAGAAGATATAGATACACTCGCAAAATATGCTTTTGGTGAGACCATAAAAAACAGAGTAGCCCTTTATAAAAAGTATTTATCTATGAATGACAGAAAATACTTGAGTTGGGCAGTGAAAGAAATGGTCTGTTGGGACCAAGAAACTGCGCCGCAAGGAATAATTCACATACATGGAAGCGCAGATAAAGTGTTTCCGTTAAAGTACATTGATACCTGTATAAATATTGAAGGAGGAACTCACATTATGGTGATAACTCGAGCAAAATGGTTTAATAAAAACTTAATCGAACTGATTGAAAATGATTACATTGATTTAAAATAGAAAAGATGATGATAATGATAAAGAAAGTAGTTGCAGGTATAGCGGTAGTAGCTATCGCAGGCCTGGTTATAAACTCTGCACAAGCACCGCAGGAGGAAGAAATACTGCAAGACGAAGTAGAAGTGCAGATTGAAAAAATGACGTCAAATAGATTACTTAATGACTATAATGTCTATGCTATACCTATGCCAGATGGGTTAAACTTTGCTGGCGAAGCGGTTCCTGTAGAAAATCCAGACATTAAAGAGCGTATGGACCGCGAGCTTCTTGTGAATACTTACTGGCAGTCTAATGCGCTGCTTATTTTTAAAAGAGCAAATAAATACTTTCCAACCATAGAAAAAATACTAGCAGAAGAGGGTGTACCAGATGATCTGAAATACCTGGCAGTAATAGAAAGCGGACTTACACAAGCAGTTTCTCCTGCTAGAGCAACGGGTTTCTGGCAAATTTTAAAAGAAACTGGTAGAGAATATGGTCTAGAAGTAAATGATAACGTAGATGAAAGATATCATGTAGAAAAGTCTACACGCGCTGCTTGTAAATATTTAAGACAGTCTAAAGAGAAATTTGGGAGCTGGACAGCTGCAGCAGCAGCTTATAACGCTGGTAATTATGGAGTTTCTCGCCGATTTAAAGAGCAGAATGTGCAAGACTATTATGATTTGCTTTTGGGAGAGGAAACCGGTCGTTATGTATTTAGAATTATTGCTCTTAAAGAGATTTTAAGTAATCCAAAGAAGTATGGTTTCAACTTTAGAGCAGAAGACTTGTATGCAGAAGTACCTACATACAAGGTAGAAGTAGATACGGCAGTGACAGACTTTGTAAAATTTGCAGAACGCTTTGGTATCAATTACAAGCTTCTCAAGCTCCACAACCCTTGGTTGCGTGAGACTAAACTCAATAATAGTTCAAGAAAAAAATATTACATAGAAATACCAGAAAAGGGAGTTTACAATCTTGGTAGATAATAACGACAGAATAAATTAAAATAGGCATCTCATTTACTAAAATGAGATGCCTATTTTTATTTATAAGAGTGTGTAATATGGTATTTTTAATAAATCAAAATTTGTTACAATGAATGCATCAGTTATTATAGCGCTCATAGCCATTGGTCTTATCGCTGGAGTGCTGAGTGGGATTATGGGAGTAGGTGGAGGCGTAATTATGATTCCGCTTATGATTATGTTACTACATTTTAATCAGCATCAAGCTCAGGGTACTAGCCTTGCAGTACTTGCTGTACCTGTAACATTTCTTGCAGCTTACAACTACTATAATGAGGGGTATGTAAACTGGAAATATGCAGCGGTTATCGCTGTCTTTTTTGTGGTAGGAGGCTTTCTAGGATCAAAACTAGCCGTTAACCTTGATCAAAAAACGCTCAAAAGAATTTTTGGAGCCATACTCCTTATTCTTTCTATCAAAATGCTGTGGGGTAAGTAACTATTTGTTAATTACTATTGGTTCATC
The DNA here is from genome assembly GCF_000355805.1 of Dokdonia sp. PRO95. Classification (NCBI taxonomy): domain Bacteria; kingdom Pseudomonadati; phylum Bacteroidota; class Flavobacteriia; order Flavobacteriales; family Flavobacteriaceae; genus Dokdonia; species Dokdonia sp. PRO95. Next base: position 59,021 of record NZ_CM001837.1, on the reverse strand, counting down.
ACTCAATCGCTGCTGGTTATACAATAACTCTGTAAGCATACCTTTGTATAATTCAAAATTATTGGCAGTAGATATTGCTTCATCTTGAGACAGCTTGTTAGGTAGACGTCTCTTAATATCAATAATTTCCTTTTCTGAAGTAATGGTATAAGCAAGTGGTAGCCCTAATGAATGCTTAAGATTCTTGATGATTAAAGAATAATTATTTTCTGAGTCATCAACGTAGAGTATATCAATATTACGATCATATCCTTTGCTTAGTTTTTTTACTTGCTTTACATCTCCCCAAAACAAGAGAACTACTGCTACGTCATCACTATATTGATTAGCGAGTTCATTTAGTGCGGCTTTTTCTCCTTTACTGCTTATTCTCCAGCTAGAGTATGTGAGAAGCATTACAGGCTTTTCATAGTCTTCAAGAGCTTTATTTTTTTTTGAAGTGTTTTTAACCTTAAAGTTATTCATTAAAGATCCTACAAGTTTATCTTCTACAAGGTTGTCAAAAAGGACTTTGACTTTGTCTTGTTCAAGATTTCTAATCGCTTCTTCGGCTTGTAATAAATAAGAAGGAAGGTGAGCGTCTAGCGCTTCAGAAAAAAACATCTGAGAGTTTTGTGCTGTAAGGCTAGAAGCTGTTGTAAATACGAGTAAAAGTAAAAATTTTCTCATAGTCTGATGATTTGGGACTATAAAGATAGGAGGGAGGGAAGGTCTTGAAAAATATTTTCGCCAACTGACTTATAAATTGGGTTAAAAAGCAATATTTTGCGATTTTTCACCTTTTTTTGTTGCGTAAAAATCTGGTATTTAGTCTATTTAGTGAGAATATCATATCCTTAAGAGTATTTTACTTTACATATTAGCTATTAATTTCCATCCTTTTTAGTGGGCTTCAATAGTCTTCGTTGTTTTTTGAGCGGTAAATTTTGTAGGCGTTGTGTGGAGGTATTCTGGTTGCGCTCTAACAACGCTTCTTTTTCAAGTTTACCTTTTGTATCGAGATTTTCTTGACCATATTTTGGCTTGTTTTCTTCTCTGTTTTCTAGTGTTCCTTCTTTTATATCTGAACTTTCAGATAATGGTTTGACTGTAGGATCATCATTAGGTGAAAAGAAACCCTCATCTATTTCGGGAAGAGGAATACCTTGAATCTTAGTAAGCACAAATGGTGCTTCGCCTTTAAATATATCCTCCTTGCTCAACAACTCCTCATCACCTCTCCAGTTAAAACCTTCAAAGGTTTGTGGTTCATTTTTAAATTGTGATTCGGGGAAAATGGTTCCTCCCGGACTTTTGAGTTTATTAATCTCGTCTATCGTATTTTCAAAAAAAGTAATTTCTATACGAGCAGAGGTGCCTCTGTCTATGCCTGTAAGGTCACCATTTTCTTCACGCATATACATTATTGTCTCTGCGTTGTTTATAATGTCTACTTGTTTAAGCTGATTTTCATCATCAAAAAAGCCATATAGTTTCTGTCCTTTGACTTGATTAAATCCAGAAATCGTGTCTTTCTGAGCGATAAAAGCATTATCAAAGACCTTAAGCGAGTCAATTTTCTCTGTTTCTAGATTATTGAGAAGGTGAATGCTATCTCCAGTAATTTGACTTTTCTCACTCCATAATATAGGTTTTCCTATCATTTGCGTTAGTCCTGTGCGCTGGTTACTGTGTAGGGAGTCACTTTTACCGCTCATATTACTCTTGTAGAGTTTTACGTTTTTAAACGCTCTAATAATCCGATTCTCTGGCTTCCCGGTAAGTAAGAGCCTATCGCCATGTACATAAACAGAATCATTGTCTTCTACAGTAATAGCAACAGCTCGTTGTGTGATTAAAACAGAATCTTTTGCTCTATAAACTTCAGCATAATGTCCCTTTACAAGGCTTCTATTTAAGGTGTCAAGAACTTTAATATTGTTAGTAGCACTCGCAAAGTTTCTATTTCTGTCAAAATAGAGACTATCTCCATACACTTGCCTATTGTCGTAATCTATTCTCGAGTTTTTTACAAAATAACCGTAGTCATTTGCTGTGTCATAAAACCCGCGCTCGCAATAAACCTTAGATGATGGGCTTGTTATTGTGGTAGGGCCATATAAATAAGCATGTTCTGGGATACTGTAAAAATCTAGTTGCTCACTATTAATTACGTACTCAGTATTTGTAACCACAACATCATTAATAAAAGAGATTTTATCCTGCTCTATATAGTAGCGACCTACGCGGCTAGTTATTTTGCTATTAGGTGATGTTACAACTCCTCCTGTACGATAATACGCTTGCTGGCTTATACGATTAAAGTACATGGTGTCTGTAGTCACCGTAGTGGTGTCCTTCTTTAAGAAGACATCTCCTGCTGCATAAGCAAACTTTGTATCACCATTATATTCTATATATCTCCCACGCATAGAGATTGAGTCGCCCTGTTTTAAGCGTACATTTCTATATGCTTTTACGAAGTTCTCGTCTTTATAATAAAAAGCAAGATCGCACCACATTTCGGCGCCTTCGTGTTGTATATACACTTGCTTATTTGATTTCTGAAAAATAATTGCGCCAGGAAATTCTTCTTCATTGATGCGTTCAATGTCAGATTCTATGAGGATTTCTTTAGGTTGGTTTTGTTGCGCTTTCGCGAAAGCAGAACATAAAAACATCCCAGTAAGTAAAATGTAAAAGTAATTTTTCATCAGTGTCAAAAATAATCAAATTGCCTGCCGAAATCGATAACACTTTATCAAAAAGGAGGTGATACCGCTTTGTATCTACATTAGGGTATTCTTTTAACGTATTTTATTTGAGATAAGTGTATATAAAAAGCCTCCAGATATGAATCTGAAGGCTTTTTTATAATTTGAATTTTTGTAAGCTTATCTAAGTATCGTTTGAGTACGATCTGGTCCTACAGATACAATCTTAATAGGAGTCTCAAGTTCTTTCTCAAGATAATCTATATATTCATTAAGTGCCTGCGGAAGCTGGTCTGCAGTAGTCATGCCTGTAAGATCTTCAGACCATCCAGCCATTTCTTTATAAACTACTTCAACGTTTTCTGGTTCAATATTATAAGGAAGGTGCTCGATAGTCTCTCCTTTATATTTGTAAGCAGTGCAAACTTTTAGTGTTTTAAAACCAGAAAGTACATCGCCTTTCATCATCATAAGTTGTGTAACTCCGTTTACACGCACAGCATATTTAAGAGCAACAAGGTCTAACCATCCACAACGACGTGCACGGCCAGTAGTAGCGCCAAATTCATTACCTACGCGTCCCATAGTCTCACCATCTTCGTCAAAAAGTTCTGTAGGGAAAGGTCCAGAACCTACACGAGTTGTGTAAGCCTTAAAGATTCCAAATACTTCACCTATTTGATTAGGAGCAACACCAAGACCTGTACAAGCTCCTGCTGCTGTTGTGTTTGATGATGTTACGTAAGGATAAGTACCAAAATCAATATCTAGTAGTGATCCTTGAGCTCCTTCTGCAAGTATAGATTTACCAGATTTTTGTGCTTGGTATAAATACTCTTCTGAGTCTATAAATTGTAATGTTTTAAGTGTCTTTATAGCAGCAAAGAATTCTGTTTCTAGTTCGTCTAGATCGTAATCAATCTTTGCATCATAAAAGTCAATCATTGAGATATGCTTGTCTCTTAAAGTAGCATAACGCTCTTTCCAGTCTGCAAGTTCTAGATCTCCTACGCGTATACCATTACGACCAGTCTTATCCATGTAAGTAGGACCTATTCCCTTAAGAGTAGAACCTATTTTTGCCTTTCCTTTTGAAGCTTCAGAAGCTGCATCTAGTAAGCGGTGTGTAGGAAGTATAAGGTGTGCTTTACGAGAGATCACCATTTTTGCTTTATAATCTAGTCCTTCAAACTTATCAAGATTTTGAAGTTCTTTCTTAAAAATTACAGGGTCAATTACAACGCCATTACCTATGACGTTCATTGCGTTGTCATGAAAAATTCCAGAAGGAATCGTATGTAATACGTGCTTTATACCGTCAAATTCAAGAGTATGACCTGCATTAGGTCCTCCTTGAAAACGTGCAATAATATCGTAGTCCTTCGTGAGAACGTCTACAATTTTTCCTTTTCCTTCGTCGCCCCATTGGAGGCCCAGTAGTAAATCTACAGCCATTGTTATGTTAATTAGTCGTGTTTTTCTTTCCGTAAAAATAGAGTGAATGCTTGTCTATGGTAATATCAAAAACCTCTTCTATGGTTTTTTTAATAGACTGTATACGAGGATCGCAAAATTCTATTACTTCTCCTGTATCTGTAAGTATAACGTGATCGTGTTGCTTATCAAAGTATGACTTCTCATACTGCGCTTGATTATTACCAAACTGGTGTTTACGTACCAGCCCACATTCTAGTAAAAGTTCTATGGTATTATATAATGTAGCACGGCTCACCCTGTAGTTCTTGTTTTTCATACTAATGTAGAGCGTCTCGATATCAAAGTGCTCTTCATTGCTGTATATCTCTTGCAAGATTGCAAAACGTTCAGGTGTTTTGCGGTGACCTTTTTCTTCTAGATAGGCTGTAAAAACGCCTTTTACAACGTCTTGATCCTTATTAATAGTAGCTTTTAGTGGCATCGTTTTTAGTAAAGGACGAATTTACGGATTTATACTCGAGTCACTTGGTCGATACCGTCTATTTTTTTAAGATTTTCTATCAAGGTTTTCAACAATTCATTGTTTCTCACTAGTACTGTTATTTTTCCCTTAAAAACACCTCCTTGCGTGGTGAAGTTTATACCCTTTATTTCTACATGCTGGTGCTTTGAAATCTCAGCGGTCACAGTATTTACAAGCCCTAAGTTATCAATACCAGTAAGTATAATGTCAGTTTGATAACCAGTGTCTGATGAGTCTACCCACTTTGCCTTAATAATTCTATAGGCATAGTTACTCCTCATCGATATTGCGTTAGGGCAATTGTTTTTGTGCACCTTTATCCCGTCGTTTATTGTGGTAAACCCAAATACAGGATCCCCAGGTATAGGGCTACAACACTTTGCAAATGAATAATCGAGTTTCTGATCTTCTGGACCAAAAACTAGTGAGTCATAATTGTTAGTGATTTCATCTTTGTTGACGTCTGGCGGACTGTTAGGCTTGCGTATTTTACTTTTTATAAATGACATTAAAGCGTTGCTGCGCTGTGCTGCAAACTCTTTAATCATTTTATTGTCTATTGTTCCGTTACCTACACGATAAAATAAATCAAGACTTGTGTTCAACTTAAAGTAAGAAACTAGTTCGTTTATAGTTTTCTCATTAAGAGGTATCTTTTGAGATTTAAGTTTACGATTTAAGATAGCCTTACCGTCATCTGCAAGTTCTTTCTTTTCATCTTTAAGAGATGATTTTATCTTTGCGCGTGCTCTTGCTGTTGTTGCATAGTCAAGCCAGTTGTTTGTAGGGTGCGCAGATTCTGATGTGATGATTTCTACCTGGTCACCACTTTTAAGTTCGTGACTAAGTGGTACTAGTCTACCATTTACTCTTGCCCCACGAGTGTGAAGCCCTATTTCTGTATGTACACTAAAAGCAAAATCTAGCGGAGTTGCACCTTTAGGGAGAGATTTGAGTTCTCCTTGCGGTGTAAATACAAAGATTTCCTTATTGTATAGATTGAGTTTGAAATTTTCGACAAAATCTACCGCATTTTGATCAGGGTTTTCTAGTGCTTCCTGTAGTTTATTGATCCAGTCGTCTAGTGTAGAATCTCCGTCGTTTCCTTGTTTATACTTGAAGTGAGCTGCATACCCCTTTTCGGCGATTTCGTTCATTCGTTCAGAACGAATCTGTACTTCTACCCATCGTCCTTTGAGACCCATTACAGTAATATGTAGTGCCTCGTATCCAGTGGTTTTAGGAGAAGAAATCCAGTCTCTAAGGCGAGTAGGGTTAGGTCTAAAGTGGTCTGTAACTATAGAGTAGATCTTCCAGGCTAAGAATTTTTCGTTTGCCTTATCACTCTTATAGATGATACGTATCGCAAACTTATCATACACTTCTTCAAAAGTTACTCCTTGTGCGAGAATCTTACGTCTTATGCTGTATATAGACTTTGGACGTCCTTTAATTTCATAATTAAGTCCTTCTTCATCTAGGGAGTCTTCTATAACCTTTTTGAATTCCTTTATATAATCGTCTTGCTGTGCTTTGCTCTCTGTGATTTTGCCGGAAAGATCTTTATATACTTCTGGTTCGGTATATTTTAAGCTTAAGTCTTCAAGCTCTGTTTTTATATTGTACAGTCCCATTCTATGTGCTAGGGGCGCATAGATATATAGCGTCTCACTTGCAATTTTTGATTGCTTATCTGGACGCATGGAATCCATGGTTTGCATATTGTGGAGACGGTCTGCTATTTTAATAATAATCACCCGTGGGTCATCATTAATAGTAAGCAACATTTTTCTAAAATTTTCTGCTTGTAAAGAGACGTCTCTATCCTTTTTTAAGCTAGATATTTTAGTAAGCCCATCTACTATACGAGCAACAGTCTCCCCAAACATTTGCTCAAGATCAGGTAAGGTATACTCCGTGTCTTCTACAACATCATGCAATAATGCACTAGCTATAGATGTAGCATCGAGACCTATCTCGCTAGCTACAATTTGTGCTACGGCAACTGGATGAAAGATGTAAGCTTCGCCAGATTTTCGACGTTGTGATTTGTGAGCATCTACAGCTACGTCAAATGCTTTGCGAATCATTTTTTTATCATCCTCTGATAAGGTTTGATAGCTTATGCGTAGCAGTTTTTTATACTGTCTTGTCAGCTCCTTATTCTCTGCCTCTATAAATTCTGTCGTTAATTCCATATGATATCTTAAATGTACCATTTTCTCATAAATGAACAATATATAATAACAACATCTTGAGATGATTTATATAACGATGTCTTATTAAGGTAAATGGGGTTGAAATTTTAGATAACGCTTTCGCGAAAGCGTACTAACATTACCACTTTCCTCTCTTATTAATTCTAAGTGCACATGACTGTTAATTCTTATCTTCGCCTGTAAAATTACAATATATGAGCATATTTTATATTCTAGTAGGTTTAGTATTACTAGTAGTAGGAGGGGAGTTTTTAGTAAGAGCATCTGTGGGGTTGTCGTTTAAACTCAATCTTTCTAAAATGGTGATAGGCCTTACTGTTGTTTCCTTTGCAACCTCTGCGCCAGAGTTATTAGTAAGTGTACAAGCAGCGCTAGACGGTAGTTCTGATATTGCGCTAGGTAATGTAATTGGATCTAATATTGCAAATATAGGTCTCGTTCTAGGTATCACTGCGGTTATTTCGGCACTTGCGATAGACCGTGATTTTTATCGTTTTAACTGGCCTGTGATGATGTTCTTTTCTCTCGCCTTGTTTTTTTTACTATCAAATGATGGAAAGCTTACCGCTGCCGAAGGTGGAGGCTTGCTTGTTACACTTGCTGTATATTTATATTTCTTATTACGTAGAGCAAGAAAAAGTGCTGTGCTTGAAGAAGGCGATGGGGTAGATGAGGGATTGGGACAGGCGTCTTATTTCAAAATAATACTATGGCTTATTATAGGTGGTGCAGCGTTATATTTTGGTTCTGAGTGGCTCGTTTCTGGAGCAAAAGATCTTGCAACGGCTGTGGGTATTAGTGAGTATGCTATTTCTGTTACTGTTATCGCAATAGGTACTAGTGTTCCAGAACTTGCGGCATCTGTTATTGCTGCTTTAAAGAAGGAGAAAGCTATATCACTAGGGAATCTTATAGGTTCTAATATTTTTAACATTGCGTCAGTGTTAGGCTTTACATCCCTTATCAAGGACATAAACGTAGTAGATGATGCTATTTTAGGAACTAATATTTACTGGATGATAGGTTTTGCTGCCATTTTATTGCCACTTGCTTTTATTCCTGCCAAGCTACAAATAGGTAGAATAAAAGGCTTAGTCCTTGTAGGAGCTTATATATTATTTATAGCGCTTGCATTTGCAGGATAATCCATACGCTTTTTAAATATTGAGCACTAGTAAATGGCATTAGATATTTACTACTCTTGTTATAGATCTCTTTAAAAATTTAAGTACGCTTTCGCGAAAGCGTGACACAAAAAAAATGCTCAACCTAAGTTGAGCATTTTTCACATTTATATAAATCAGAATTAAACCTTTGCAGTTTTTACAGTCTCGATAATACGACCTGCTACGCGGTATGGATCTGCGTTTGAAGCTGGACGACGATCTTCTAACCATCCTTTCCATCCTTGCTCTACGGTAATAATAGGAATACGTAACGATGCTCCACGATCTGATACTCCATAAGAGAAGTCTGTAATAGCAGCAGTCTCGTGATCTCCTGTAAGGCGCTCTTCATTGTGAGCTCCGTATGCTTTAATGTGTTCTTTTGTTACTGGGCGGAATGCCTCACAAATCTTATTGTAAGTTTCCTCAGATCCACAAGTTCTTAGTGTTGTGTTTGAGAAGTTTGCGTGCATACCAGAACCATTCCAGTCACCTTTTACTGGTTTAGGGTGATACTCAATGTACCATCCGTACTGCTCAGTAAGACGATCTAGAAGGTAACGTGATACCCATATCTCATCTCCAGCTTTTTTTGCACCTTTTGCAAATAGTTGGTATTCCCATTGTCCAGAAGCAACCTCTTGGTTAATTCCTTCAAAGTTAAGACCAGCCTCGATACAAAGATCTGCGTGTTCTTCTACAAAATCACGACCGTGTGTATGGCGACCACCTACAGAACAGTAGTACATTCCTTGTGGTCCTGGGTATCCACCTATTGGAAAACCTAAAGGTAATTGAGTCTCTCTGTCCATGATAAAGTATTCTTGTTCAAAACCGAACCAGAAATCATTATCATTATCATCTATTTTTGCTCTATGATTTGATTCGTGAGGTGTACCATCTGCACTTAAAACCTCAGTCATTACTAAAAATCCATTTGCACGTTGTGGATCTGGGTAGATTGCAACTGGCTTTAGAAGACAATCTGAAGCTCCTCCAGATGCTTGCTTAGTAGAAGACCCATCAAAAGACCATATAGGGCAATCTTCTAATTTTCCGCTAAAGTCATTTACAACTTTAGTCTTGCTTCTCATATTTTGTGTGGGTGTATACCCGTCTAACCAAATGTATTCTAGTTTTGACTTACTCATAATAGCATTTAATGTTTTAGTTAACGAGGGCAAATATAAAATAATTTTAAAAGGCAATCAGTATTTTAGGGCTGAGTTATTAAAAAATATTGAATTTTATGAACAACCCCTCAAATTTTAGGGGGTCTGTAATTTTTGGCTATATTTTTTATATTTCCCTTATATTTGTGTCCTTGTTTAGGGGTGTTATTGGCTTTTTGGTAAGAACTTTTTCTAAACATCTTCTAAAATATTTATAATCATTGTGTTATAGTGGTTTCTCTCCCATGTCATTGAAAATACTGTAGCCTTAATAATGTTAGACTAATTATGTCAAAAATCCGTTTTAAAGCCTTGCATGATGTGCAGCATAGACCAGCCATCACTTTTGATACTTTAGGAAGACCATCTTCATTATTTAAGTCTAATGTGTTTGGAGAGCAGGCCATGCGCCAATTTTTGTCTAAATCTACTATAGACAGTGTACAGACAGCTATAAGGAAAGGCGATAACATAGATCGCATAACTGCAGATGCTATTGCTACAGGAATGAAATCTTGGGCGCTTGAAAAAGGAGCTACGCATTACACTCATTGGTTTCAACCGTTAACGGGTGCCACGGCAGAAAAGCATGATGCTTTTTTTGAAATCACATCAGACGGTCACGTTATAGATAAATTTGACGGTGGGCAGCTTGCACAACAAGAACCAGATGCCTCAAGCTTTCCTAATGGAGGCATACGTAACACTTTTGAAGCAAGGGGTTATACCGCATGGGATCCTACATCACCAGCATTTATATATGACAACACCTTGTGTATTCCAACGGTTTTTGTGGCATATACAGGAGAGGCACTTGATTATAAGACACCTTTATTAAAAGCTCTAAACACGATTGATCAAGCTGCTACAGCAGTAGCTCAATATTTTAATAAAAATGTAAATAAAGTAACAGCGACTCTAGGGTGGGAGCAAGAGTTTTTTCTTATAGATGCATCACTAGCAGCTGCGAGACCAGACTTGATGCTTACGGGGAGAACACTTTTAGGTCATGCTGCCGCAAAAGGACAGCAACTCGATGATCATTACTTTGGATCTATTCCTATCAGGGTGCTGGCATATTTAAAGGAGCTGGAGCAAGAATGCTTGTTATTAGGTATCCCTTTAAAGACAAGGCACAATGAAGTAGCGCCTAATCAATTTGAGATGGCTCCTATTTTTGAAGAAGCAAACCTAGCAGTAGATCATAATGCATTACTCATGGATGTAATGCAAAAAGTAGCGCAACGTCATCATTTTAAGGTTCTCTTTCATGAGAAACCGTTTGAAAATATAAATGGTAGTGGTAAACATAATAACTGGTCACTAGCTACAGACACAGGAGTGAATCTTTTGAGTCCAGGTACCACTCCAATGAAAAATTTACAATTCCTCACCTTTTTTGTAAATACTATTAAAGCCGTTTGTGAGCATGAAGCTTTACTTAGAGCCTCTATCGCTAGTGCAGGAAATGATTACCGTCTTGGAGCAAACGAAGCGCCGCCAGCAATTATATCAGTATTTATAGGTTCTCAACTCACACAAGTGCTTGATGAGCTCGAGAAAGTAACAGATGGAAAACTATCTCCACAAGAAAAAACAGATCTTAAACTTAATGTAATAGGTAAGATCCCTGAGATTTTGCTTGATAATACAGATCGTAATCGTACCTCACCTTTTGCGTTTACAGGTAATAAGTTTGAGTTTAGAGCTGTAGGTGCTACTGCAAATTGTGCAAACCCTATGACTGTGCTTAATGCTATTGTTGCTCAACAACTTATAGCTTTTAAAAAGGAGGTAGATGCTCTTATAGACAATAAGGACATGAAAAAGGATGATGCAATCTTTAATATCCTTAGGGAATATATAAAGGACAGTAAGAAAATAAGATTTGAAGGAGATGGATATGGTGCCCCTTGGGAAAAAGAAGCAAAAAAGCGCAAGCTTAGCAATAATAAGACTACAGTATCTGCTCTTGAAGCTCGAGTGAGTAAGAAAACAGTAGCATTATTTGAGTCCTTAAACATCATGAATAATGTTGAGATTCAAGCACGATACGAGATTGAGTTAGAAGAGTATGTAAAACGCATACAGATAGAGAGCCGAGTGCTAGGCGATGTAGCTCGTAATCATATAATCCCTACGGCCCTGAGATATCAAAATGTATTGATAGACAATGTAAGAGGCTTGAAAGAGATATATGGTGAAGATTTTGCCGCTTTCGCGAAAGCGCAAACATCCATTATTAAATCAATCTCAGATCATACAGCTAGTATTAATAGTCTCATAACAGAAATGATTAATGCTCGCAAAGAAGCAAACGATCTTGATATTAAAAACAAGGCAACTAATTATGCTGAGGAGGTGAAGCCATTTTTTAAGGCTATTAGGAGAGATTGTGATAAACTTGAGCTTCTAGTAGAGGATGAACTGTGGCCACTGCCAAAATATAGAGAATTACTCTTCGTAAATTAAGCTGTTTTTGCTAATTAAAGACGCAAGACTTTATAATGTACAAGTAAAAGATGACTGTAAGTTTCTTATAGTCAGCGAACTCGTAAGAAAAATCTGATTCTTATATACCCGCCTATATAAAGGGGTGTTTACCCCTGCGTGCTTAGCTACTGTAAACACTAGTGCTAACCGAAAAATGTTAAAAATACCATAACGTTTCATCGAAAACAGTAGGTAACTTCTTGGAAGAGAGGTAGATTTTCCTAATTTAGTACTCGTATTACAGCAATTATCTCCCCCCTTTGTAATATTTACTCCCCCGTAATAATAGATTAAAAGACGCACTTGTGATGACAATGACGATGGTTTGTTGTGTCTTGTAAATAAGTATTTATTAACCATTTATATATTATTAATTTAAACTCAATTATTATGAAAAAAGTAATTTTTAGTGCCGCGGCACTCATGATCGGAGCGGTTGCTTTGGGGCAGACTACTCAGCAATCTAACACTGGAGCCACTGTAGGAACAGCTAGTACGGCAGCATCTGTTGTGTTAACGCAGCCAGCACTAGCACCTCTAGCAAATAAGGGACTTGCTATTCAAAACGGAAATGATAACTTACTTGAGGTACGTCAAACGGGATCGCTTCAAGGTGTATATACAAATCAGTCTGATGGAAACGGCATCGGGATGAATGAAGCGCGAGTGGTTCAACAGGGAGGAGTAAGTGCCTTTAGCGGTGTTTTCAACTTAGCTCAAGTAGAGCAAGTGGGTGAAGGAAACTCAGGAGATGTTGAGCAACAAGGTGATTTTAACGACGCACTTATAGAGCAAGGCCTTGCAGACCTTGGGACGGCAGACTTAAGTAAAAATAACTTAGCACGTATCCAGCAAGGTAATGGAGACCAAGCTCAAAATAACTTTGCAGCAGTAACGCAGCAAGGAGAGGATAACAATGCACACACGCTCCAAACGTATGACAATAATACTGCTTGGACAGTACAAAATGGAGAGGATAATGCCGCTTATATTCGTCAAAAAGCTAATGGAAATCAAACAGAAGGTCACGACGCCCTTGTAGATCAATTTGGTGATGATAACGCATCAGTAGTAAATCAAGAAGGTTCTGCAAAGAACACTGCACGTACTGTAGTTAATGGAGACGGTAATGCTTCAAGTCAGATTCAAATTTCTACAGGTAGTGCTGCTGGTGATGGTAATGTAGCTTATGTAAATCAAGGAGCACTTCCAGATGCTAATGGTTTAGCGGCTGTAGGTCAATTTGGATATGCTGTTTTAGATGGCATTGTTGATAATATTGGTAATCCTTCAACGCTCCCTGCATCTGGTTCGGAAGAAGCAGAAGCGTACCAACGTCAAGAGGGTGAACGTAACCTAGCTACTACTTTTCAATTTGGTGAGCCAGGTAATTATACTGAGCAATATCAACTAGGAGATGACAACGTATCGCTTACTTATCAAAATCTTTATGGTAATCCTAATGGTGGTGATAACTACCTTGCACATACTCAAGATGGAGATGCAAACATCGCTGGTTCTGCACAAAATGGAAGTGAGCACAAAGCTTTGATTGATCAAAATGGAAACGGAAACATTGCAGGATCTACTCAAAGAGGTAAAGGTAATGGTCTCTTAATAGTACAAGATGGGGATGACAACTTTGCTACATCTGCTCAGAGAGGGGTTGATAACGACGTTGTAATCTATCAAGATGCTGGACAGAGTTTCGTATCAGAGCAAAACTTACCAGGAAATAATGCACCAGTAGGAGCGCCAAATGGAAATAACTCAATAGATGTTATTCAAGTAGGACCATCTAATCCATCTGCATTTCCTGCACAACAGAATTATAGCGCATTCTTATCTAGAGCTAGAGCTGCACAATCAACTTTAGTTGGAGCATCAAGAATAGGACTTACAAACATCAACTAAGAAATGTTTGAAAATGTAAGGTTATTTTTCTGAAATAAACCATAGAATAAGGGGGAAGGGTAGGCGTAAATTTATTGAGCGTTTAGCACTTCCTCCCTTATTATTTAATTAAAAATTTTAAAATCATGAGAATTTTTAAGAACATACGTAGCTTTTTGAATGTGATTATAATAGCTTCATTTTTAGCTTTTTCATCAATTTTAAGTGGACAGACCTATTCAAATGAGCAGGATGATAGTCAGGGAGTTGCAGAAACGAATGAGTTATCTAGAGCCAGTTTTTTATCAACTTTTGGTCTCAGTACATCCACAAGAACACTAGATTCTAATCAGAGTGGTAATTCGATCTTTTTAACACAAATAGGAGAGCTTAACAAAATAAGTGTAGGGGTTGAGGCCGAAGCTAGTGAAATTAATCTATCGCAAAATGGCAATAAAAATCTTACACAACTTAATTACAATGTAAATACAGTATTTGCTGAGATTGCTCAGAATGGAAATAATAATTCTGTTTTTGATTTTATCAATAATCCTTCATCTGATATTGCTTTAGAATTACAACAAAACGGAGATAATCTAAACTTTGAAAGGCAAGGAGCAAATGCTTTGACAGAATCTTTGAGATTTATACAGACAGAAGCCTCGCCATATTTGATAATTCGAAGTAATAATTAAATGAAAAATTAAGATTAAAAACTTGATGACAGACATACGCCAAATACTAGCTCTAGTTATTATGTTGTTGTGGTCCACAATGTCTGTAAGTCAGTTTTATAATAAAGAAGTAAAGGCAGAAATAAGAGTGCAGAGAAATAGTGAGTTTTTAGAGTTCTTTGCTATTGCCGAAAATAAAACACCATCTGATCTATCGTTAACATATGATTTTATGATATTTCAGACAGATGATGATGGAGAGGTAAATAAAACTAATGAGCAAAAGAGGTTTGAGATAAAAGGTAGAGAAAGAAAAGTTTTGAGGTCATTATCACTTAGTAACTCTTTTACAAATAAAGTAGTGATCGCCTTTTTGATTTACGACCTTGATGGAAAACCCGTTGGTAAATATAGAATTGAACTTCCCCAAGGAAGTCAAACCAAGGCCAGTGAAAATGAAAAATTAAGTAAAGTTTCAAAGGATCAAGAAGTTGCTCAAGATGGATTTGAAATTAATGGGCTTGTTATTCAAAAGACAATAACAAAAGCCGGTAGAGATTTTTATAAATTCTTTTACAGTGATTATTACAATAAGGGAATAAAAACAAATAAGAATATTATAATTGTGGAAATCCCAGGAAGACAGAGGTCTACTAGAATTAGCGTTAAAGTGGGTGATAAAGTTGTATGGCAGTTTTTTTCACAACCAAAGAAAACATTCTTACAAGAAATGGCTTCTCTAGCCATGAGTAGATGTATCGTACAGTTGCAAAATTTAGAAAGACAAAAAGAGGATTATTTAAGATATTAATATGAGAACATTTTTTATAGTAGTAGCGTTTTCTTTTTATGGGAGTATATGTGTTGGTCAGCAATTTTCATATAAGCCTAAAAATCCATTTTTTGGAGGAGATACGTTCAATTATCAACAATTATTAAGTTCTGCAGCAGCTCAAAATGGCTTGACCGCAACGACAACCGCTCAAGAACAAGAATCAGATCTTGATAGATTTGGAAGAGATTTAAGTGGTCAATTGCTTAACCGAATAGAAAGAGAATTATCTGCCGCACAATTAGATGGACTCAACATAACAGAAGAAGGCACTTTTACATTTGGTAATCTTAATGTAGAAGTTTTTGAAACATTTGAGGGCTTGGTAATTAATATTCTTGACACCACAAATGGGGAAGAAACCCAAGTTATAGTTCCAAATTAAACTCACTTTATGAAATTATTTACAAGGCTGGTATGTTTGTTCAGTTCATTGCTTCTCGCTTCTTGTGGAGCTTATTTTAACCAACCATTTAATCAAACTTCTGCTAGAGTAGGAGAGTTGTCAAAATCGTCAAATAAACTACTTGATTTACCAGAAGCAGCTTCTAAAGTTGAGGTCGCTGTATATAATTTCAGTGATCAAACAGGTCAATTTAAGCCTGTTGAAAACGGTAGTACTTTCAGTACAGCCGTGACTCAAGGTGGTACTACAATTTTAATAAAAGCTCTTGAAGATAGTGGCTGGTTCAAGCCTATTGAACGTGAGAATTTATCAAACCTCTCTACAGAGCGAAATATTATACGTAACACAAAAAAAGAATATATCAAAAACCTCAACCCGAACGAGCCTCCGTTACCACCTTTATTATATGCAGGACTAATCTTAGAAGGAGGGATAATCTCTTACGACACTAATATCGTGACCGGTGGAATAGGTGCGAGGTACTTTGGGCTAGGGGGTTCAGCGCAGTATAGACAGGATCGTATTACGATATATTTAAGAGCTGTCAAAACTACAAATGGAGAGATTTTGAAAACGATTTATGTTTCTAAAACTATATTGTCACAAGCTCTAGATGCTAGTTTTTTTAGATTCGTTAAGTTTCAAAGACTTCTAGAAGCAGAAACAGGGATTACTCAAAGTGAACCTGTGCAAATCGCTGTAAAAGATGCTATAGAAAAAGCAGTACATGATTTAGTATTAGAAGGAATAGAAAATGAGTATTGGAGTTCTAAGCAGGGAAGCGCTGTAAATGATAGTCTTGTAGCAAAGTATAGAGAAGAAAAATCGCTTGAGGAATCTCAAGGGTTATATGACCGTATGTTTGTTAAAAACGATTATAATAATTACGTGTCACTGGATGCAGGTGTTAACTTAATAGATGGTGATTATGTCCCTAAAAAACTAGGTTTGTTAGGTAGGTTATCTTACGAAAAGAGCATTTCAAATTCATTTAGCTTAAATCTAGCTGGAAGTGTATTTCAAATTAATAATGGAGATGTTCTGAAAAATTATTTTGGAAGTATTGACTTAAACTCAAAAATGTACTTACTGCCTAACGACAATTTTGGACCCTATATTTATGGCGGTCCGGGAGTAGTTATAGACGGTGTGAATTCTAGTGAGGATGGTCTATCATTAGGTGAAGCATTTGTCAAATTACAGTATGGGGGAGGGCTCCAATATAAACTTTCTCCTAGATTGCATTTTAATGCTTTTGCCGAGCATAACATTATGTTGGATGATGAATTAGATGGTGTTTCTCAAGGTAAAAGAGATGACTTTTATTTCACATTTGGAGTTGGACTGAAGTACGGCTTTAGTTTCAAGAAGAAGAAAATAGCAATACAAAATAAATAAGATTTAATTAAAAACTAAAGAATAATGAATTATCTAAAAAGCTTTGTTACTGCCATTTTGATTGGTTCTCTATTTTTTAGCTGTAGTGAAGATAGCATAGAGGGGGAAACTTTTGGGACTATTACAGGAACTGTAATTAGCGATGAATCTGGTGAACCATTACAGGATGTTAAAATAACTACTAATCCTGCTTCCACGACTACTTTTTCAGATAATGATGGGTTTTTTACACTTGATAATGTGTTAGTTAGGAATTATTCTGTACAAGCGGAATTGGATGATTTTTTAACAGATTTTGAAGCAGTTGAGGTTAATGAAGGTCAGGTGTCAGTAGTCGCCTTTGAAATGAAGGTGTCAAATAATATAAATAACTCTCCCAGCATACCAGATCTTATATTTCCTGAAGATGGAGCACAAGATATTCCTTTAGAAGTAACCTTAGCATGGAATTCAGTAGACCCGGAAGATGACGCAATTGAGTACCTCATAGAGCTAAGGAATGGATCTACTAATGAAATTGAAAGCTTTGAGGTCTCGCAAGACACAACCTTAGTTGTAGATAATCTTAGTCTTTCCACAAATTACTTTTGGCAGGTAATAGCAAATGATCAGAATAATCCAGATGTTTTATCTGAGATAGGATCATTTAAGACATTTTCGGCATTAAATAATCCCTTTCTATTCGTCAAAAGAGTTGGCACAAATAATGTAATCTTTTCTGGAGACTCATCAGAGAATGTAGAAGACAGTGAGGATATTGATGTAAATGTTTTACAACTCACAGACGAAGAAACAAACAGCTTTAGACCTAAACGAAATTTAGAAACTCAGGCAATCGCTTTTCTGAGAAATATAGGAGGCGAAACTCATCTTTTTAAAATGGATTTTTCTGGTGAAAACATTACTCAAGTTACAAGTGCTGTTCCAGTAGCAGGATTTCGTCAGGAAGAGGTTCAATTTAGTTGGTCCCAAAATGGACAGAGTTTGTTATACCCTAATTTTGATAAATTATATAGAATCAATGCAGATGGAAGTGGTAATACATTATTGTATAGTACCCCTGATGGAGCCTTGATAAATGAAATTGCAGTTTCTAATGCTAATTCTAATGAAATTGTTATAAAGACTAATAATACAAGAGGTTACGGTTGTAGAATAGTCGTTGTATCATTATCTAGTCAACAGGAAGTGCAAGTAGTTTCAGAGGGATTAGGTGGAGGATATTCAGGCCTAGATATTAGTGCTAATGGTTCAGATATTATATATGCCAGAGACGTAAATGAGTTTGAGGACCCTCAAGTCTACAGATTGTTTAAATCTAGAGTATTTGTTTTTAATAGAGGTACGTCAACTACCACAAGTATAAATACAGATGTAGCATTAGGACAGAATGACTTAAATCCAAGCTTTTCACCTGATGAAGGGCGTTTGATTTTGACTAGGAAATTAAATAATCAGAATGCCACTCCAGAAATACTTATTGTCAGTCTAGAGACGACAGATAACAATCAAGAATTATTCTCTAATGCCTCTATGGCAAATTGGGATTAAATCATTTTCATAACATTCAATAAGATTAAAGCGCATTATCATTCAGTGCGCTTTAATCTTTTGTGTCTATTGGTTTTCTATCTATTTCGCTCGCATTGCTTTCTTAAAAGCGCTTCTTGTAATTTTATTTAATGCGTAGTCAATAGGCTTTTTATCTTTTTCGTTTCGGTGATTGGGATCAGCTCCATTTTCCAGTAAAAGTTCAATTATATCAAGTGCATATTCGTTTTGACTAGCTAGAATGTGTAAAGCATTATCCCCCGAGTGATCTTCAATGTTAACTTGCACGCCCAGCTCAATGAGGTTTTTCATGATTAATTTACTGTCTACATTTAATGATCTACTTACAGTGTGTATAGGGTAACTACCATTAGTAAATGCAATATTCAAATCAACCTCTGGACGGTTTAAAAGCATTAAT
This sequence comes from Dokdonia sp. PRO95, assembly GCF_000355805.1. Lineage (NCBI taxonomy): Bacteria > Pseudomonadati > Bacteroidota > Flavobacteriia > Flavobacteriales > Flavobacteriaceae > Dokdonia > Dokdonia sp. PRO95. The sequence continues at coordinate 40,143 of NZ_CM001837.1, read as the reverse complement.
ACCCCTTCGGTAAAGTAATAATCTATAGCTATTCTTAAATGTTCTTGATCACATTTCGCCCCACTTTGTAATAATATTTTAAGCGAACCTATCATTTTATAGCGGATTGCATCTTCAATAGCAAGGGTTGGGTTTGCTCCATTAGATAATAATCTTTTTATAACGGTTAAATTTCCTTTGCGGGCTGCGCTGCGAATGAATTCATTGCCTTCCAAACTAGAAACATGATCCATCAATAATAAAATGAGAGGTTCGTTTTTAGTTTCCATTGCATTTGCTAGTGCTTCATTTGCTTTTGCACCGCTGTCTAATAAGGAGTTTACTATTTCAATATTTTCAGTTTCTGTTGCGTCAAGTAAGGCGTTGTCAAGGTTAATTCCACCTTGATTCACAAGTAACTCAACAAGATCTAGGTTTTCATTTGTAATTGCCGACTCAATAAGAAGTGGGTCTGTGGTGTCTGCTCCCATAGAGATTAGGTACTGACTGATTGTTTTGTTTTCGATAGTTATTGCTTTATTGATTCCTTTACTAGGATTACTATTATTAGAAACTAACAGTTTTACCATGTCAACATTTTCACCAGCTACGGCGAGCGGCAATAAATTATCAACATTCATATCTTCTTTTTTTATAGCAATCACAGACTCTGCAAATGGAAGGTTATTTTCCTTAATTGCTGCTGTCATAGCTACATCTGGGTTTCCTTCATATAGGTTAAGTACATCATTAAATAATTCAGCATCATCTTTTTGAGCAGCATAAAATAGTGCGCTATCGGGCTGTGCCTTATTGTTAAGTGCTACTTGGATAGCTTTTTTATTCTCCTTTTTAATAGCATACTCTAAAAGTTCAGAGGCATTCCCTCCATTTTTAAGTGAGATGTCTAGAATTTCAAAATTATTGTTGTCTGTTGCTGTATTGGGGATTTTATTACTGGTTATACGTGCATTCTTATTGATAAAGTATTTGAATAACTCTGTGTTGTCTAGCATTGATGAGACTTTGAGGGTGTTTTCATTTGCTTCAGTTACAGGTATGATTATGTTTTTAAGCTCGTTATTGCCATTTTTTAAAGCGCTATCTAGAAGTGATGCATCTGCAGTTGCGCCTAGTGTTGTAAATTTTTCAGCGAGATCAGCATCATTGTTCTTTACGGCTAGAGCCAGTTCTTTTTTGCCCGCTTCAAATGCGTCAAAATCAACGCTCATTAAAGCTTTTACAGATGGGTAGTGATAGGTTTCTAAAGCAAATGATAAATCATTATTAACTGGGGTAGCACCTTCCCTCAATAGTGCATAAATGATAGGGTCACTTTGATAAGCAACCGCTTTGTAAATCATATTATTCTTAAAGGGAGCGCCTCTTTCCAAAAGGATTAATATCTTCTGTTTATCAAAGTATTCTTTAAGAAATAGTAATTCTAGGTCTTCGCTGCTTGGTATCACTCCTTTGTCTAACACATAATTTAATATTTCTGAAGACTGTTTTGAGGTAATGATAGCGGCGATTAAACCTGGAATCCTTCTAGTTGCATTATGAGTTAATAAAATTTTCATGCGTGCTAGGTCACCTATACTTGCAGCTCTTACTATTTCTGTTTGTAATGCGGTATTGTAATGCTGTTCGCTATTTTCTAATAATTTTTTCTCTTTCTCAAGAGATAGTACGTAAGTAACTTCGTAAATATCTCCATCTATAGTAGTTATCTCTACATCTTTGTAAATATCCTTAGTTAGTGCTTCTTTGTAAAAAGTCTTTGCTTTTTCGGGTCCAGAAACTCTCAAACGCTTACGTGCTTTACTTTTTACTAGTTTTTTTGTGTCATCCCATACACTCACATACCCTCTTTCTAAATCCTCAGGTTTTACTGTAATAAGTACCTGCTTATTGAGTTTTATTTCCTCGTCAGTAATTAGAGTTTCCAGTCGTATACCTCCACGATCTATAAGTGGGGCTGTACGTAACATAGCCTCATCTTTTGAAAACCCTCCAAAGAATAAATCACCAGTGTAAGCATGCTCGTCACTTGATGTAGCGCCAGCACTTTTTTTTATTAATTTATCTATAGACTGTTTAAATCGCAATGAGTACTTCGTAAAATATTGAGAAGATTGCGGGGCGTGTAATTGTTTTTTTGAGCTGTTAATCGCTAGTTCAATAACACTATCTAGTAGTTGTATTCTCTTTTCCTTATCCTGAAGGTCTTCAAAGTCAACTTTTTTAAGCGCTATTGTCCAAGGTTCTAATGAGACATCAATTGCGGTGACATTATTTTCTAAGGTAGTTTGCCAGTCTGTAAACCATTGTTTGCTGGTATCACCGCCCCGAGTAAATAAACTTCCAGAGCCAGTCGTGATGTATGGATTTCTATTTTTTGGGGATTGATGAGACGTTTTAATCTCTTCAATTACTTTTTCTTTAAATTGATTCTGATCATAAGGCGAGTATATAAAGTCATCATTTGTAATTAAATTTCTTTTCAAAAAAGTACCTCCTAAAGTAACTTCATGTGCATAATGTGTACCGTATCGATCTATAAATCCCTCAGGAGTAATATCACGGCCTAATCTTTTAAAATCTTCAACCATGGCACTATCTAGTATGGTAGAACCTGCAGTGACGAGTGTGTTTTTTGATAAAGGCACCTGTTTTTTAGTGTAAACTAATAGGGTTTTGTTTCCTTTATCGTTATTAAAACCTTTATAGTGTGCTTTACTATTTAGCGCTTGATAAGGTTTTGACAGCGTATCTGCATTTAAAATTTGTTTTTCAAAATCATATGGAGACGTTATAAAATGAAAACTTTCTGTAGGTCTAGCGTTTATAGAAGTGCGCCGCGTGTTTCCCCTAATGAGTTGTTTGCCCTTTGATGATGACAGCCAGTCTAGAGCGTCAACATACCGTATGTCAAAACCTTGACCTATAAGGTTAGGTAATTGTTTTTGCTGGCATAATATGGGGTTATTTAAAATTAATAGGAATAGGGGGAGCATAAAATATTCCTTTCGGAAAAAGCGTGTAGTCTCCAAAGGCTTAGATATTAGTTATTTAAAATGGTCAATAAGTAACTAAAATACCCATAAAAAGGATAAGAAAAAATTCAATTAGATTAAGTTGTAAATAACTGGATTAAAGAGGTTTTGAGGTGAAATGTTTGTAAGAAATAACTGATTTTTAATGGTTTTATCACGCTTTCGCGAAAGCGTAATTATAAAATTAAACACATAAGTAATTATTTTATAAGCTTGATCAAACTGTTTGTAAATCAATTTTAAAGCCCATTATATAATCCCTATTTTTGCGGAGTAAAATTTATAGATGAGCCAAGAAATTTCTAAACGATACGCACAACGCGGTGTCTCTGCAGGTAAGGAAGATGTACATAACGCTATAAAAAATGTAGATAAGGGGTTATTTCCTAAAGCATTTTGCAAGATTGTGCCAGATGCACTTACGGGTGATGATGATTACTGTCTTGTAATGCATGCAGATGGTGCTGGGACAAAGTCTGCTCTAGCATATATGTACTGGAAAGAAACGGGTGATATCTCAGTGTGGAAAGGTATCGCTCAAGATGCTCTTATTATGAATATAGATGATTTGTTATGTGTGGGTGCGACAGACCATATCATGTTATCATCAACAATAGGACGTAATAAGAATGTGATTCCTGGTGAGGTTATTTCGGCCATAATTAATGGGTCAGAAGAACTTTTGGCAGAGTTGAAATCTTACGGTGTGACCATTCACTCTACAGGCGGAGAAACGGCAGATGTAGGTGATCTTGTACGCACAATTATTGTAGATTCAACGGTTACCGCTCGTATGAAGCGTAGCGATGTTATTGATAATGCAAACATACGTCCTGGAGATGTTATTGTAGGTCTTTCATCTAGCGGTCAAGCGACCTATGAAAAAGAATACAATGGAGGTATGGGGAGTAATGGACTTACTTCTGCACGTCATGATGTGTTTGACAAGTACTTAGCACAGAAATATCCAGAAAGTTTTGATGCAGCAGTGCCAGAAGATCTTGTGTATAGTGGTTCAAAAAAGCTTACAGACGCAGTGCCTGGTAGCCCGCTAGATGCAGGTAAACTCGTGCTTTCTCCTACAAGAACTTATGCACCTATAATTAAAGATATTTTATCTAAATATAACTCAGACAGTATACACGGTATGGTGCACTGTAGTGGAGGTGCTCAAACAAAAATATTACACTTTGTTGAGGATTTGCATATTATAAAAGATAATCTATTTGAAACTCCACCACTCTTTAAGCTTATACAAGAGGAAAGCGGTACAGACTGGAAAGAGATGTACCAAGTGTTTAATATGGGACATCGCATGGAGATTTACTGCCCTCAAGAGGTGGCCGAAGATATTATGAAGATCTCAACTTCTTATAATGTTGATGCGCAAATAGTAGGTAAGGTAGAAGCTTCTACAAGTGGAAAGAGACTTACAATACATAGCGATAAAGGAACTTTTACATATTAAGATATACTTTATATCGCGCTCTGAAAAGAAGATGATTTTAATCGCAAAAGAGGTCTGTATTTATTACAGGCTTTTTTTTATTCTAGAAAAGAAAGTGTTAACCTTTATTTAGCACAGTATAATAATTTGTTATTGGGAAAGTTAGCTATTGTTTTTAGGTTTTTTTTATGATTAAAGAAATCCGTTGGCCATAGTTTTTTCGTATATTTTTCATCCCAAGTCAAATGTTTAATTAGCTACCCCTAATAAGTCAAATAGCTATCCGTATGGAGAAAATTACATCAGCAATAAAGTTTAGGAGATTACCATTAATTATTGGTTTTGCAATATTGATTAATGTGATTGCCGTTATCACCTCAGATTTAGAAATAATGAGGGTGGTGCGCTTGATCACTATAGGAATATATATCGCCTACTATTTTTTACGCGCATCCCAAAAGAGTTTTATTGTGATTGCAATACTATTAAGTTTAATGGCAAGGGATATAGCCGTTATGTTTTATGAAACTAATCTGGGGCATAAAATGTACCTTATACTTGGTGTAATCGCTTATGCAACTATTTGTTTAGAGCGGGGAGATATACTTAAAGTTATTAGCAGAGATAAAAGCGCTTTGATTTTTACTTTAGTATTTATTGTGCTTAATACATTTGCTCTTAATGAAATAACAAAACTAGTGAGTATTGGATTTCAAGGTCCCTTCGAGCCATATCTCTTTTATGTTTATGGTGTATTTATGATTGTTTTTGGTGCAACAGCGATAATATATAATCAAGTCTATAACAGTAACAGATCACTAGCTTACATTTTATTTATGATAAGTTTTCTTACCAGTGATGTCACCTCTTTATTTGCGTATTATTTTGGGTATGAGATGCTTTTTTATGTAGATCGTGTAGCTTATGCCGTAGGCTTAGGTCTATTTTCTTATACCATCACAGCAACTAGCAGTCAGATTGAAGAGGCAGAGCAATATGATATGTTATCTTAGGTAATACAATATCTACCTGTTCGTTTATTAATTAAATACCTCAAATTTAACCGTAGTACCTTTAATAAAAAATCCCTAACAGCAGTTGTAATTGTATAGTTGCAATTAGTAAATATCTTGATTTAAGATACTTAGATTTACTGTTTTTTGTTAAAATCAATTATTTACGGTGGTTATAATTTTACTTTTGCTTACTTTTATTAACAAGTAAAATGCTTTTAGTATCCCCCCAACTAACAATTGACTAATGCAATTTTCATTACGCAAAGCAGGTAATTATTTACCATTAATCACCGTAGGTCTTATACTACTAAATATTCTGTCTGTTTATTCAGGGCAGTATGTTTATCTCTTAAGGTATATGCCACTTTTTACAGTACTAGTCTTTCTCATTTACTACATAATCAAAGCACCTCATGTTAGGTTTATCGTGATTGCAATTCTAGTAATGCTATCGATGCGAGAATTTTCGGTTTTCTACTACTATAAAAATTTTGGGCAGATAGCCTACATCCTTTTAGGTTGTGTGACGTATAGCCTTATCATTATTAAACGGCTAGATATGTTCCAGACATTTTTAAAAGACAGGGTAGCCATAATACTTACATTAGTCTTTATTGGTCTTAACCTATTTATTCTTAATGAACTAGTCTCTCAGGTAAAAGCGAGTTATGAAGGATCTTTCCAGTCTGGTCTTGTTTTTCTTTTTGGAGTTATTATAAGTTTATTGGGGGCAATAGCAGTTTTATATAATCAAGTTGTTAATAGTGATAGATCATTAGCATTCCTATTCTTTGTTTTTTGCTTTATTTTTTCTGATGTCGCCTCTCTTTTGGGCTATTATTATGGAATTAATTTTTTCTACTATATTGATTTTGTCTCTGCCGCATTAGGCTTGGCATTTTTTACATATACAGTTTTAGATGTTGTAAATAATGAAGATGAAAACAATGAACTTACTCAATCCTATTAATTGTTCTAACTTTTTTTGCTTTCGCGAAAGCGTATATAGACCTCCATTAACCTTTTATTCCTTGTTTAAATTATCGTAAATTCGCTACTTATTAGAGAAAGTAGATGTTAGAAAAATTACAGATAGTAAAACAGCGTTTTGATGAGGTAAGTGACCTAATCATACAGCCAGATATTATAACAGATCAAAAGCGCTACGTGCAGCTCAACAAGGAGTATAGTGATCTTAAGGCACTGATGGAAGTGCGCGATGAATATATAGAGCTTACAGATAATCTTAAAGAAGCCGAAGAAATCATAGCAGATGGCAGCGATGCCGAAATGGTCGATATGGCCAAAATACAATATGAAGAAGCAAAAACTGGTATTCCTGAACTTGAGGAAAAAATCAGAATGATGCTTATCCCAAAAGATCCAGAAGATGCCAAAAACGTCGTAGTAGAAATACGTGCGGGAACGGGTGGAGACGAGGCAAGTATCTTTGCAGGAGATTTGTATAGAATGTACACTAAGTATGTAGATAGCGTGCCTGGCTGGAAACACAGTACGGTAGACTACTCAGAAGGTACTTCTGGAGGATTTAAAGAAATCCAGTTTGAAATTACAGGGCAAGATGTGTATGGTACAATGAAGTTTGAGGCTGGAGTACACCGTGTACAGCGTGTACCTCAGACAGAAACTCAAGGTCGTGTACACACTAGTGCAGCTACAGTAATGGTACTTCCAGAAGCCGAAGAGTTTGATGTACAAATAGAACCTAAAGATGTACGTGTAGACTTTTTCTGTTCTTCAGGACCAGGAGGGCAGTCTGTAAACACAACCTACTCAGCAGTACGATTAACACACATCCCTACAGGTCTTGTAGCACAGTGTCAAGATCAAAAATCACAACACAAAAACAAAGAGAAAGCCTTTAAGGTACTACGCTCACGTCTGTATGATCTTGAACTTGCAAAAAAGCAAGAAGAAGATGCTGCAAAGCGTAACTCTCAAGTAAGTAGTGGTGACCGTAGTGCTAAGATTCGTACGTATAACTATCCTCAAGGACGTGTGACTGATCACAGAATAGGTTTAACACTATATGATTTACAAAATATTGTAAATGGTGATATTCAAAAAATTCTTGAGGAATTGAGACTTGTAGAAAACACAGAGAAACTCAAATTTACAGAAGGAGAATTATAGCATAACGGAGCTGATTATTATCTAGACCAGAAACAAGCAAAAATGAAAACAGCTGATTTAATTACTCAGATTAAAAAGAAGCAATCTTTTTTAATAGTTGGTCTTGATACAGATCTTGATAAAATACCTGAGCACTTATTAAAAGAGGAAGATCCCATCTTTGCTTTTAATAAAGCAATTATAGATGCCACTCAAGATTTATGTGTGGGGTACAAACCTAACACTGCTTTTTATGAGGCTTACGGTATCAAAGGATGGCAGGCGCTAGAGAAAACCATTAATTATATCAACGAGAAATACCCTGAGCAATTCACTATTGCAGATGCAAAACGTGGAGATATAGGGAATACGTCTACAAGATATGCTAAGGCATTTTTTGAAGATCTCAATTTTGACTCTGTGACCGTAGCGCCTTATATGGGTAAAGACTCTGTAGAGCCTTTTTTAGCTTTTGATGATAAGCACACGATATTGCTTGCTCTTACTTCAAATAAAGGAGCATTCGATTTTCAAACTAAGGAAATCGATGGTAAAGAAGTTTACAAGCACGTACTTGAAACGTCAAAGTCATATACAAATAGTGAGCAGCTTATGTATGTAGTAGGAGCGACAAAAGCAGAGTATCTCACAGATATACGTGCTATTATTCCTGAGGCATTCTTACTCGTACCAGGAGTAGGAGCGCAGGGAGGTAGCTTACGTGAAGTATGTAAATATGGAATGACTGAAGATATAGGTCTTCTAGTTAACTCTTCTCGAGGTATTATCTATAATTCTCAAGGAGAAGACTTCGCAATTGCTGCGCGCAATGTTGCACAGCAAATGCAAGAAGAGATGAGTGAGCTCATTTTGGAACATATTTAGTATGCATATCACTGATCAAATAGGCACTCGTCTAGCTTTTGATCGTACACCACAACGTATTGTATCATTAGTACCTAGTCAGACAGAACTCTTAGTTGACCTAGGGTTAGAAGATCACATTGTAGGTGTAACAAAGTTTTGTGTTCATCCGCTGCACTTGCGTGGTGAGAAAGAAGTAGTAGGCGGTACGAAGCAAGTAGATTTTGCAAAAATAACTGCTCTGCAGCCAGATATTATTCTTTGTAATAAAGAAGAAAACACCAAAGAGATTGTAGAGCGTCTTCAAGCAATTACTTCTGTACATACATCAGACATTATAACCGTTCAAGAATCTCTTGAGCTTATACTTCAGTACGGAGTAATTTTTAAAAAAGAGAAAGAAGCGCAACAACTAGCTACAGCTATTACAAAAGAGCGTACTGATTTTTTGAAGGAAATGAAGAAATCTACTCAAAATAGTGTAGGCTACTTTATCTGGAAAGAACCAATGATGGTTGCTGGTGGAGATACTTTTATAAACACACTTTTAGAAGAAGCTGGTTTTACAAATGCTTTTACTTCTGTAGAAGGTAGATACCCAGAGGTTCGAGCAAAACAGCTTATTGATCTTGATTACATCTTCTTATCATCAGAACCTTTTCCATTTAAGGAAGAACATATCGCATTATTCAAAAAAAATACCACTGCTAGAGTGGTATTAGTAGACGGTGAGTATTTCTCTTGGTATGGGAGTAGGCTTCTTAATGCATACGCATACTTTAGAGATTTACGATCTAAACTAGAATTGCAAGAACTTTAGTTTAGAATCTAGTTGCAGGGCTTCAAAGGTAAGTACATCGCTCTGTTCATGATCTGTGTACTTTAGATTGTAAGCTTCTTCAACAAGTTTTTTGTGTTTGCGCTCCATATAGGTCTTAATGCGCTGGTGCTTATATTGAGAATTCATAGTACAATTAGTTAATTTGGGGTTAAACTTATTTTCTATTAATAAATGTATTAAAAAAAAACCGAACCAAACTATTGTAACTGTATAAAAATCAAGTAATTAATGTAAGATTAATCTTGTTAATCTTGTTAATCTTGTTAATCTTGTAATGCAAACACGCGCTTAAGTAAATCTGTAGTTCTACTTTGTGTTTTTGTTCTTATTTCTTTTTCCTCAACAGCAATCATTGTGTACACACCTTGCAGTGCTTGTTGCGTTACATAATCTGTAAGATCTGGATTTACATTATTTGTAAGAGGTAAGTCATTATACTTTGTGATGAGGTTAGTCCAGATTTGATCTGCGCCTACTTTGGCAAAGCTATTTTTAATCACAGGGTTGAATTTATTATACAATGCCGTGTTTGTTTTTCCTTCTAGATATTGAGTTGCCGCATTATCTGTTCCTAGTAAAATGGTACGCACATCGTTAAAGGTAATTTGCTTCACTGCGTCTACAAAGATTGGTGTAGCCTCGCTTACCGCATCTTCGGCAGCGCGGTTTAGGGCTTTTATACCTTCATCTGCAAGACTTCCTAAGCCTATTGCTCTTAATGTTTTATCTACTTTTTGTAACTCTTCTGGTAATAAGATTTTTACCAATTCATTTTTATAAAAACCATCTGTAGAGGTAAGCTTTGTTACTTGCTTATCAATTCCAAAATCTAATGCCTGCTTAAGACCACTACCTATCATCTGGTTGCTTATTCCAGAAGTTCCAGATTCTGTAGGTAAACTATCTATAACGCCTTGTAATTCGGCACAAGAAACGAGTGAAAATAAAACGAGTACAGCGATGATCTTTTTCATAATAATGTCATTTAAGTATTGTGGTAAATATAATTGATAATTACGCTTTCGCGAAAGCGTAACCCAGCTTATTCATTTCATTTAGGTAAAAATTATCGTCTTATTACCATACACAAAGCATTTATGCTGTGCGTGTAATTTTATAGCTCTTGAGAGTACGATTTTCTCCAGGTCCCTACCTTTTGCAATGAGGTCTGGGATGGTGTGGCTGTGGGTTACACGTATAGTGTCTTGCTCGATGATGGGACCTGCGTCTAGTTCTTCTGTGACGTAGTGACTGGTGGTGCCTATAATTTTTACACCGCGAGCAAAGGCCGCGTGATAAGGTTTTGCACCTACAAAGGCAGGTAAGAAAGAGTGGTGTATGTTTATAATGCGATGTGGAAATTCATTTATTACCGTGGGCGTTACGATTTGCATATAGCGAGCGAGAACAATAAAGTCTACTTGATGTGCTTTGAGTAGTTTAAGCTGTTCTTGCTCTGCAGCAGCTTTGGTGTCTTTTGTCACTGGGATGTGATAAAAAGGAATGCCAAAATTAGCCGCAATATGTGCGAGATCACTATGGTTACTTATGATAAAAGGGATGTCTACGTTAAGCTCTCCAGCGTTGTAGCGGCCTAGTATATCATAGAGGCAGTGATCATATTTTGACACAAAAATGGCCATTTTGAGTTTTTGCGTAGCGGGATAAAGTTGCCATTGCATCTCAAAAGTAGTTGCCAGCTTTTCTCTAAAAGCCGTTTTAAACTGTGCAGTGCTAAAAGATGGATTTGTAAAAACACACTCAAGGCGCATAAAAAATACATTTGCCACCGCATCTACGTGCTGATCTATATAGGTGGTGTTTCCTTCATTTTCTAAAATGAAATTAGTCACCGAGGCGATAATTCCCTTTTGGTCTTTGCAGTGTATAAGTAAGGTAAGATGTGCCATAAGCTTGATTTTCTTACCTCTAAATTGCACATATTATAACGCAAATCACATATAAACTTTCTTTTTTGTGTAATTCATATTCAACTCGCTTTATTATTGAATATTACGTAAATTTACATCGTTATACATACTTAAAATTACAAATGGAACAAGCCACTCCTTATACTCCTAAGCATAAAGTTAGAATAGTAACTGCTGCTTCCCTTTTTGACGGACACGATGCCGCGATAAATATTATGCGCCGTATTATACAAAGTACCGGTGTAGAGGTAATACATTTAGGTCACGACCGTAGTGTAGAAGAAGTAGTAAATACTGCCATACAAGAAGATGCAAATGCCATTGCAATGACCTCTTATCAAGGAGGGCACAATGAGTATTTTAAATATATGTACGACCTTCTTAAAGAGAAAGGTGCGGGACATATTAAAATCTTCGGTGGAGGAGGTGGTGTGATACTTCCAGAAGAAATTAAGGAGCTTATGGATTACGGAATTACTCGTATCTACTCTCCAGATGATGGCCGTGCGATGGGGTTACAGGGGATGATTAATGACCTTGTACAGCAGTCTGATTATGCCATAGGAGATAAGCTAGACAACCAAGCTTCTCAACTTAGTGATAAAGTACCTACGGCTATAGCCAGAGTAATCTCTGCTGCCGAAAACTTTCCAGAGGTTGCAAAAGATACGCTTGATGCAATTCATAAAAAGAATGAATCCTCACTCACACCCGTACTTGGTATTACAGGTACTGGAGGAGCAGGTAAATCTTCACTAGTAGATGAGCTGGTGCGTAGATTTCTTATCGATTTTCCAGAGAAGACCATTGGTCTTATTTCTGTAGATCCTTCTAAGCGTAAAACGGGCGGAGCCTTACTAGGTGACCGTATCCGTATGAATGCGATTAACAATGAGCGTGTGTATATGCGCTCGCTGGCTACCAGACAGAGTAACCTCGCACTATCTAAGTATGTAGGCGAAGCCATAGAAGTACTTAAAGCAGCAGAGTATGATTTAATCATCCTTGAGACATCAGGTATTGGGCAGTCAGATACAGAGATACTAGAGCATAGCGATGTGTCGCTTTATGTGATGACACCAGAATTTGGTGCAGCTACGCAGCTCGAGAAAATAGATATGCTAGACTTTGCAGATCTCGTTGCGATAAACAAATTTGACAAGCGTGGATCGCTAGATGCGCTACGTGATGTTAAGAAACAATATATGCGCAACAATAACTTGTGGGATACACCGCAAGATGAGTTACCAGTTTTTGGAACCATTGCAAGCCAGTTTAACGACCCAGGGATGAACACGCTTTACAAGCGTATAATGGAAAAGGTAAACACGGTAAACGAGGCAGATCTTACGAGTACTTTTGAGATAAGCCAGGAGATGAGTGAGAAGATCTTTGTAATACCTCCAGCGCGTACACGTTACCTGAGCGAGATTGCAGAGAGTAATAGAGGGTATGACGCTTTCGCGAAAGCGCAACAAGAAACAGCACAAACACTTTATGGTATTTATAAAACTATTGAGTCTATTGCCAATTTCACAATTCACATCACTAAAACTGGTCTTAATGACTCCTTTTTGTCAAATAAATCAGAAAATCGAGAAGTATTAAAATTGCTACTTGCACAATTTGACAGAGTAAAAATGGATCTCGATCCGTACAACTGGGAGATTATTACCGGTTGGGACGAGAAAGTAAATAGATACAAAGCGCCTGTGTATACCTTTAAGGTAAGAGACAAGGAGATTAAAATCCCTACGCACAGTGCGTCATTATCACATACAGAAATACCTAAGGTAGCCTTGCCAAAGTATCAAGCTTGGGGAGATATCTTAATCTGGTGTTTACAAGAAAATGTACCGGGAGAATTCCCATACACTGCTGGACTCTATCCTTTTAAACGTACGGGAGAAGATCCTACACGTATGTTTGCAGGAGAAGGAGGACCAGAGCGCACAAACAAGCGTTTTCACTACGTGAGTTTAGGAATGCCGGCTAAGCGATTAAGTACCGCTTTTGACTCGGTAACTTTATATGGTAATGATCCAGGTCACCGTCCAGATATTTATGGTAAGATAGGTAACGCGGGAGTGAGTATTTGCTGTCTTGATGATGCAAAGAAATTGTACTCTGGTTTTGACTTAAGTCACGCTATGACCTCTGTAAGTATGACCATAAACGGACCTGCGCCTATGTTGCTAGGTTTCTTTATGAATGCCGCTATAGATCAAAACTGTGAGAAGTACATTAAAGAAAACGGACTAGAAGCAGAGGTAGAAGCAAAGATTGCAGCTATCTATAAAGGAAAAACACGTCCAGCATACCAAGGTGATCTTCCAGAAGGAAATGATGGTCTAGGGTTAATGTTACTAGGCGTAACAGGTGACCAAGTACTCCCAGCAGACGTGTATAACCGCATAAAAGTAGAGACACTTACACAAGTGCGTGGTACGGTACAAGCAGATATTCTTAAAGAAGATCAAGCGCAGAATACGTGTATCTTCTCTACAGAGTTTGCACTGCGCTTAATGGGTGATGTACAAGAGTACTTTATCGAGCAAAAAGTGCGTAACTTCTATAGTGTGTCTATCTCTGGATATCACATTGCAGAGGCAGGAGCAAATCCTATCACACAACTTGCACTTACATTATCTAACGGATTTACGTATGTAGAGTACTATCTAAGCCGTGGGATGGATATCAATAAATTTGGTCCTAACTTATCGTTCTTTTTCTCAAACGGAATCGATCCAGAATATGCGGTCATAGGTCGTGTTGCTCGTAAGATTTGGGCAAAGGCAATGAAGGAGAAGTATAAAGCAAACTCACGTGCACAGATGCTTAAGTATCACATCCAGACATCTGGGCGTAGCTTACACGCACAAGAGATTGATTTTAACGACATACGTACAACCTTGCAAGCCTTGTATGCGATTTATGATAACTGTAACTCGCTACACACAAATGCTTATGATGAGGCAATCACAACGCCTACAGAAGAGAGTGTACGTCGTGCAATGGCAATACAGCTTATTATCAATAAAGAGCTAGGACTTACTAAAAACGAAAACCCAATACAGGGATCATTTATTATAGAAGAACTTACAGAGCTTGTAGAAGAGGCAGTCTTACTAGAATTTGACAGAATCACAGAGCGTGGTGGTGTACTAGGAGCAATGGAGACAATGTACCAGCGTTCTAAAATACAAGAAGAAAGCTTGTATTATGAAACGCTTAAGCATAACGGTGAGTTCCCTATTATCGGAGTAAACACCTTCTTAAGTTCAAAAGGAAGTCCAACAGTACGCCCAGCAGAAGTAATTAGAGCTACCGAAGAGGAGAAGCAATATCAAATCGAAATGCTAGAAAACCTCCACAAGGAAAAAGCAGATAAGATAGAAGCAGAGCTTGCAAAAATTCAAGATGCAGCGATTAATAACCGCAACATTTTTGAAGAACTTATGGAAGCAACTAAGGTTTGCTCACTAGGACAAATCACAAGTGCGCTCTTTGAAGTAGGAGGGCAGTACAGACGTAATATGTAATATTACGAGATAATAATTATTTAAAAAGGCGACCGTATGGTCGCCTTTTTTGTTTTTGAGTAATCTTGACCTGCTCAATCCTTCCACGGGCCACTTTCTGTGACGGGTATGATCTTATCACCTTTTAATCTAGAAAGCCCTTGATATCCACCTAGCCAGATGGTGCCGGTAGCATCCTCATAAATGGTCTGGATGGCATTGCTTTGTAAGCCATCGTTCTCATTATAGTTGGTAAAGCTATTACCATCGTATTTGTATACCCCAGCATTTTCGGCAGGAAACCAGATGTTTCCTTTTGAGTCTTCAAAAAGACTCCACACTTCTTCTCCTGTAATTGCTCCATCTGTAGTAAAGTTTGTAAACTTAGTTCCATCATAACGGCTCACGCCTTTATGGTGTGTTGCAAACCAGATATTGCCTGTGCGGTCTTCTAGCATATCATTCACATTATTACCTGCGAGACCGTCTTTGGTGCTCAAGGTATCTAGCGTATTGCCATCCCATATAAAAGCACCACCGTTTGAGGCAAACCAAAGCTGTCCTTTTGTATCCTCCATTATGCTATGCACAATGGTCGTACTTGAGACACCACGAGAATTATCTACGCTGGTTTCTGGTAGCGGGAAAGGAGTAAAAGTTGTTCCGTCATAGGTGTTTATGCCACTCAAAGCGCCTATCCATAACGTTCCTTTTGAATCTAGTAACATACTCCAGATATTATTTGCTGTAAGTCCCTGCGCTTCTGCGTAGTTTTTAAAAGTGGGTTTACTGCGAGATGTCGTCGCATTCAAATCATAGCTTACAAGACCTCGATTGGTCCCAAACCAGATGGTACCATTCTTATCCTCCAGAATTGCTCGCACTGCCTCGCCATTAAAACTCTCGTCTAAAGAAAAGTAGTCTACGCTCGTTCCATTATATCTTATCACGCCATCACCATTAGTTCCCATCCATAAGCTCCCTTGAGAATCTTGAAAGATCCTGCGTATAAATTGGCTTAATGGAGGAGGAGCCAAATCAATTACAGTAGGTCCCATTATTGTTTTAGTAGCTGAGGTCGTATCGCTCAAGGCGAAATGGGGAGCTTCATCTATAACAGGGGTTTGTATAGCTTCTTTACAAGAAATGCTAAGCAGTAGCACTATAGAAAATACAATCAAAGTAATTCTGCCGAAAGTCATAGCGATAAATTTAAGTGTGGATACTTAAAAGTAAACTATTCAAATCAATTAGTAAGTGAGATGATTACTGATTGTCTTTTGTCCAGATAGTCTCAAAAGTTTTACACACAATGAGCATACTATCTAGGGCTTCAATCATTTTTGGTTTATTGGATTTTATAAACCCCAAGTGATTCACCTAAAGGCTCTGCTGGGCTTAGGCCACACTCTTCAGCTCTTTCTATACTTTCTGGATCATTGATGTTAATCATTAATTGGTCAGGACAATTGTCATCACTTGAGCAACCTATTACTACAGTTATGATCAATATTATTAACAAGTATTCAAAAGCTTTTTTTATCATATTATTTTTGTTGGGTCTTCTAGAACAAGCTGAACATGGAGAAAATTAAGCTCCTTAAGACTTGCATAATAGCTAATTGGTTTTAGTTTGTGGTCTGGTTTGTTTGGACTAAATATACAATGAATTTTGAAGTTGTGGGCTGCGTGTAATGATTTGAAAGTTGACTGTAAGAAGTACGCTTTCGCGAAAATGTAATAAGTATGAGTGAAGCGAAAAACTAGCTCTCATCGCATTGGCAAACAAAGATTTTAAGTAAGTTTTTGCCATCATAAAATCAGGAAGACCATACCATGAAAACTATAAATCAAGATTAGCTTAAAAGCTTGTGCCTAGCGCAGCCAAAGGAGGTTTGTTTTTTTAGCTTGGTTCTTAGTTGGTAATAGTGCTTAGTTTAGTACCTCTAATTTCCTGATGTCGTAAATGAAAATTTCCTTATCTCTTTTAACCTTAATTTTTATTTTTCCGCTTTTTTCATATTCCCAATTTCCATTATTTATCAATTCACAAAAATCGAATTTTGAAAATTTTGTGAAATCAGTTTTATTTATTTCTAATATTTCGTCTCCAATTTCTAATTTTCCATAAGAACTAGAATTGTTAAATATGACTCCAACAAGTAATTTATTGTCTTTTAAATTTGGCTTAAATCCAAAATCTTCAATAGAATCGTAATCATATTTTTCGATTTTTTTTAGGAATATCTGGTTATTTCTCCAATCTAATATGATGTTAAAATTCTTCAAAAAACCTGTTCCTACAATATTTGAATACTCCCTAAATTGGATGATTTTGTCATTAAGAGATGTATCTCCAATTCTTAAGCTTTTACTTTTTGCATAATAAGTTGTATCAGATTTTGCGATACCACTTACACCATATGTATTTGAACCTTTTGTGAAAGTACTATTTAGGTTTACATCCTCTTTCTTTAATTGGTGATAAAACTTTTTTGGTAAAGTTATTTCTCCATTTGAACCAGTATCAAAAGTTATATTATTAATTTCAGTACCATTCACTAATAAACTAATCAAAGGAGTACTTGATATTTTTGGGTTGAATTTTAATACTTCATAATCACTAGATATATCTAGTTTTGAAATGTTATCTGTTAAAGTAATTGTTTGATTTTTATAATCAATTTTCCAAAAAGCTTCTTTCATAAGGTTAGCACCAATGATACCATCAAGTTTGATACATTCCATTACATCTGAAGAACTCAAATCTTGTACTATTGCTCCAGTATTTAGAAAATTAACTGAACCAATTTTAACATTAGAAAGAGAAACATATTTCTGGTCTGCTGACGTATTCCCCCCTGAATCTCTAACATTTCCTTTTGCTTTTGTCGTTAAGCTCAATTTTTTTGCAAACTCTAATGAAATAATATTTGGAGCTCCTGTGTCAAATAAAAAATTTCCTTTCATTCCGTTTATTTGCACCTCTAGAACTGGTAAACCTGCACGAAATTCAAATGGAGTTGTTATAAAAAAATCTTTCTGTTCAGTTTTTCCAGATTTCATTAATTGTAATTGTTTAAGTGAATTACAACTTGTGAGTAGGATTGCAAATATTAAAATATAATGACTTTTCATAAATTCTAGGTAACAGCCACTACATAAAGCGAATGCAGCTCCCGATAGCTAGCGGGATTGCTGGTTTGCTTTAGTTTATGGTCTTGTTTGTTTGATCTAAATATACAATGAATTTTGGAGTTGTGTGCCGCGCGTAGAGCTTTCAAAGTTGATAGCTATATAGATGTTTTCTAGGAAGCACAAATAGCGTAAGAAAAGCTGTTGTAATCCTTAAATCAGGAAAACCTAAGATGGAAATTATAGATTAAAAACTAGCTTAAAAGCTTGTGCCGAGCGTAGCCGAAGTAGGCTTGTTTTTTAACTCAGTTCTTTGTTGTAGCCAGTTAATTTTTGTTTTCTAATTGTTCCAAAATATAATGTAGAGATGCATTTTCACCATTCAAATATTGTTCAAAAGTCGGTATCACTTTGTAATGAGGTTTTACACCACTTCCAAATGGTAGTTTTGGTTTGACATTCATTAGGAATTGTAAGGCAGGAATACTAATCTCTATCTGAGAATTTGGTAATTTTAATTCTTGGCTATAACCACTTGTGTTTCCTAAATACCCTCCACCTGTTTCTTGTCCTACAAAAGTTGCTAAGTCGTTCGTAAACATCATATTACTAAACTCACTTCCTCCTGAATAGGTGACGGGACTAATTATAATATAAATCTTTCCTTTAAATTTATATTCAGGTTCTTTATTGTAAGCCGTCAATCCGTATCCAATCCATTGTTTTCTTTCGTATGACTTATCTTTCATTTTTTTATTGGCAAATACTCTCTCTAAAAATCCAAAAGTTTTTAAGGTAATTGGCTTGTCAACATCATTGTCTAAAATTGCTTTTTGCGTTTTAGCTTTTACCTTTAAGTATTTTTGATAATTGTCTCCGAAATATGAATAGAGTATCCCTTCATTGCCTTCAGTTCCACCACTGTTTTCGCTTACATCAATGATAAGTGTTTGGATGTTGCGTTCTTTGATACGATTAAAACTATTCCTTAGAAAGGTTTTAAGATTGGTCTCTTTTGATTCCTCTTTAATATCTGAATTAGAAAACGAATGAATGCCCAAGTAGGCCGTTGAGGCATCTAAAAACTTAAATTCTAACAAGTCTTTCTCCTTATCACCTGTGATGACTTTATATCGTGATTTCAGGTTTTTATTTATGGTATCAATGGTCTGAGATTTGATAACCAAAATCTCTTCTGTGTTTTTAAATTTAATTTTAAATTGGCTCAGTTGTCCGTAGAAGTAGAAGTAGTATTTGGAAAGATTAAAACCTTCCAAATCACTATATTTTACAGTTTTTATAAATCCATCAGAAGCAAAGAGATTTCCAATTTTTTCAACTATCTGAATTGGTGTTTCTCCGTTTATAGATTCAATAACTTTACCTTGTAAATCTAATTCTTCAAAGTCTGAGCCATTCTTCACGACATAAAGCTGCTTATCTAAAAAAACGACCGTAAACGGCAAGAATTTTATCTCCTCATTTAATTTTTCACTCACAAATTCAGGTAAATAAATATTAGTGTGGTCTTCTCTTGATAAAGCTACCAAAGGCGCTATTATTTTGTGGAATTCAAGTACGTTTAAATCTGTAGTGATTTTACTCTTAGCCATTTCAAATGCAAAATCTACACTATCCTTTGGTGTGTACCAATACATTCCTGTATGGAATTTGTCTAATCCTTGATAGAGTAGTTCCAGGTCATTCAGTAATTTATCCTTTTTGATTTTGGGAAAATCCCCAAAATCCTGTCCAGATAAAATCTGAACTGATGCCAAAATTATTGTTAAGACTGATATAATTTTTTTCATTCGTAGATTTTCGATAATTAACCACAACAGCCCTCTACATAAAGCGAGTGCGGCTCCTGATAGCTATCGGGATTGCTGGTTTGCTTTAGTATTCGGTCTTGTTTTTTTGATCTAAATATACAATGAATTACGGTGTTACTTGATTCACATAGAGAATTCACATTTATAAATGACAATCACATTTTCGCGAAAGCGTTAAAAATTAATAATAACAAGGGCTTCTCTGCAATAAAGAAGCCCTTGTTGAAATTTTGTTGTGTGATGATGCTATAAGAAACGGTTTGCTATAGTTTAATCTTAAATCCTCCATTAATCACAAAGCCATCTACGGGAGCATAAATGTCTCTAAACTCAGGATTAGTAACGCTTCCTGTAAAAATAGTGTCAAATTTAGTCTGTCTCGTATCACCAAAATTTTCAAAATTGATAAAGACCGAAAAATTTTCCCAGAGCTTTTCTACCATAAACCCAAATAGCCAGTACTGCTGCCCGGTGCTACCATCATTTAACTGCTGTGGGCTAAAATAGTAAGCCTCCAGACCCATTTTGAGTTTTTCTTCTACTTCATACATAAGTACATTATTGAGCCTATGTTTTGATACTAGAGGAAAGGTACTAGTGGTTCCTTCAATTTGCTGATTTACATCTGCCAGTGTATACCCTATAAATAGGGCGAGGTCATTATAAGAAAGTTTTACGTTTGTTTCTATTCCCTGCGTTGCAATACGACCATCAGGTTGCTCAAACTGATAAAAAGAGTTATCCTGTGGTACGAGCACAAGCGGATCTTGTATTTGTGTATAAAAAAGCAAGGTGTTTATGCTAAAGGACAGATTATCTGTAAGCGGTGTTTTATAGTTAATATCAAAATTTGCACCTATACTTTGCTCTGCTTCTGTATTTGCTACATCTATAGGTAGCACATTTTGAAACTGTATACGCTCTGCGTCTTCGGTAAAAACGGTAGGTGTTTTGTACCCAAGACCACCACCTAGACGTAGTGATAGCTTGGGGTTAACACGCATAAGCGCAGATACCCTAGGTAAAACAAAGAGGCCATATTCGTTCTGATAATCTGTTCTTAAGCCAGACTCAAGCACAAACTGCTCATTAATATCCCAAGTGTTTTGCACAAATAGGCCAGCCGTAGTATGGCTATAATCTACTACATCTAGTATCCCTTCTTGATCCTGAGTAAAAGAATCTGTCCATAAATTAGCACCAAAAACCCACTCAGAATCACCAGAAATCGTGGTGTAAGTACCCTCTGTAAAGGTCGAAATTTGTGCTCCAGAAAATGTAAAGTCAGGTATCTCAATACTACGGTCATAAAAGCTTACACTATTTTTAAATGCCAGTGAGCGATTATCATCCAGACGATGATCTAAGCCTAGTTGCGAACTAAGACGTGTAGTCTCATTTCTTTCAAAAAAGCGGTTAGGTAAGTTCTCACCTTCTTCTATAAAAGTAATATCACCACCTACACGATCTTCGAGAATACTATTAAAGCCTATAACGGCATCTGTTTTATCAGATAGCGTGACAAAGAGTTTTGGGTTAAGTGTATATCTCGTAAACTTAGGGATGGCTGTAAGGCCTATATTTGCTGGATCATAAGGAGTTCCTACGTTATATGAGGCAAATATAGTCGTCCCTACTTTATCAAATTGCTCTGCATAAAACCCACTTACGTCTAGGCCTAAGGCAGAAGTTCCATTTACCATAAAACTAAGCTCTCGCTCATCTGTAGGTTTTTTAGACACAAGATTTACTAGACCTGCAATTGCCCCACCGCCATATAGGGTGGAAGAAGCACCTTTAATTACTTCAACCTGTTTGAGATCTAAAGGTGCAATTTGCATTAAACTCAACCCTCCAGAAAATCCCGCATATAGAGGAAAACCATCTCGCAATATCTGCGTGTATTTACCATCTAGTCCTTGTATACGTATACTTGAATTATATGAAGTAGCAGAGGTTTGTTGTGTTTGTATACCTGTACTCTCGTTAAGCATCATACGTATATCACCAGGTTTCATATTCCCTTTTTCTTCTAGTTCTTCACCAGAGATAGCCTCCATACGTGTGGGAATATTGTAAATGGTGCGCTTTGATCTAGTAGACGCAATTACCACCTCTTCTAGCGACTCATCATCACTCTTAGTAAGTAATATTTCTAAGGGAGAAGTTGAGGTAAGCGGGAAGGTTTTAGTAAGGCGGTAGGTCTCATAGCCAAGATAGCTTATGACTACAGTTTGCCTTCCGCTGGCAATATTTTTAATTTCTAATAATCCCTTGTTATTTGTTATTGCGCCATTTGTAGTACCTTCTACTATAGCGGTTGCGTCTATGAGTGCTTCCTTAGTGTCTTTATCAAGTACTCGCGCGTTAAATGTGTGTTGCCCCAGCATTGCAGATGCATATAGCATTGCAAGCAGTGGCAATATGAATGTTTTCATAATGTCTCTTATAAGTTTATGATAGGTAGACCACTCCATAATAATGTGGAGCAGCGATTTTATGCGATGCAGCAAAGCGCTGCTATTAACTTAGTTTTGGCGGTTGCCATATAGATGCAGCAAAGTAATCTGTGTACGAGGGTTTATAAGTCACCCTAGTTTTTACGGCAATAGGTGTAAGTTCTTTAAGCTCAAAAGCCGATTTTAACATCACAAAACCCGTACAACTTCCGCAAGTTAAAAATGGAGAGCAGCTCCCCTCAGAGCTATAATCATCGTGATCACTGTGATTAAGATCACACTGTGTTGTTGCTAGCTCATCATCACAGGCATCCTCACAACACGATGGCATCGTGGAGAGAAAGAGTACTAAAAATGATAATAGATAACAAGCTGTTTTCATTACAACAAAGATATAAAACTCTCAAAGTATAGTTTATAAAAAGTTGTTTAAGTACGCTTTCGCGAAAGCGCAACCCAAGTATAAGAAGTGAAGAGCATTTGTTATAGTAGCATACAAGAACTTAAAGCACGTCTTATCCATCATAAAATCAGGAAAACCTAAGATGAAAATTATAGATTAAAACTAGCTTAAAATCTTGTGCTGACCGCAGCCGAAGTAGGCTCGTTTTTTAACTCAGTTCTTTGTTAATGTTGAGTCGCCATGTATATTTGAAACTAAAAGGTGCAATCATAGTTGATTAGTGTGTTATCATCAATGACGTTTATAATTTGCTCATATTCTTCTTGACTGTCATCTAGGCAGAGATAATCAATAAAAGGATAATTAGAATTCCCTACAGCACCTATGTCATTTACTAAAAGGGTATTAAGAACCGATCCGTTTTTTAATATTAAATTTTCAATATAATTTTCTGAGATGTTAAGATACTCTAATTGAGTTAGACAGTGAAAGTCAAAAATATTTGGTTCGCCGCCTTCTAAATATTGCATGTCTAATTTTTTTAGGGAAGGAATCTCGCAAAAATCAGTAATTAGGAAGCTATTTACTATGCTAAGATCAGAAAGATTAGGACAGTTATTCATGTTTATCTCTGTAAAATGAATTGGATATTCCCAGTCATCAGGGGAGACTAGAAAACTAGGTCTGTTATAGGAAAGGTCTAAATTGGTTAAGTTTTCTAGACCCTCTAAATTGATAGAAGAACAAAAATCTGTGTATAGATAATTAACTTTCAAAGTCTCTAATTTTCTTAAATCTGAAAAATCATATACTATTCGTTCTGAACTAGTATTCTCAACAAAACCGTCTGATGTGGTGTACGATAACTCTAAATACTTAAGATTTTTGAAATATTTAATTTCTCTCAAATCAATAGACCTAACGATTTTATAAAAGTCCATTTTAAGTATTAAACTTTCTACAGATTCCACCTCGCTTATTTGAAATTTTCCATCATTGTTTAAATCCAAATCAATATCTCCAATTTGGTTAATATTTGTATCAACACAATTTGTATTTAAAAGAGCGTATTTGAAATTAGGATCAGAAATTTCTAAAACTTCTTCTTCTATTTCTATTATTTCCTCAAGTTCTTCTGGAGAGTCTCCTGGTTCACACGAATAAATAAATGCTACTAGGATAAACACCAAAAACTTCAATATTTTTTTCATTGTGATATTTCTAATTGGTTACTATTTGAACAACCTACATTCTTTAGAGTAAATGCCAAAAGATAACTCTTAAAGCGAGTGCGGCTCCCGATAGCTATCGGGATTGCTAGTTTGCTTTAATTTGCGGTCTTGTTTGTTTGATCTAAATATACAATGAATTTTGGAGTTGCTGCTGTACGTAGCACATTCAAAGTTGGCTATTACGCTTTCGCGAAAGTGTAACCAAGTATAAAAAGTGAAGAGCATTTGTAATAGTAGCAAGCAAGGACTCAAAGCAAGCCTTAGCCATCATAAAATCAGGAAGACCCTACGCCGAAAACTATAGATTAAAATTAGCTTAAAAGCCTGTACTGACCGCAGCCAAAGTAGGCTTTTTTTAACTCAGTTCTTTGTTAGTCA
The DNA here is from genome assembly GCF_000355805.1 of Dokdonia sp. PRO95. Taxonomy (NCBI): domain Bacteria; kingdom Pseudomonadati; phylum Bacteroidota; class Flavobacteriia; order Flavobacteriales; family Flavobacteriaceae; genus Dokdonia; species Dokdonia sp. PRO95. The sequence goes on along the minus strand of NZ_CM001837.1, from coordinate 15,916 downwards.
CTAGATTTTCCTTTTAGATAAGTTTCTGGTGTCAAAATAGCTAACTCACTCTTTTTAAAATCTTTTAAGTTTCTTGTTAAAACAATCTTTATTTGACCATTTTGTATGGCGGAAAAGTTTTGCAATGCATCTTCAAAATCTTTAAATTGAGAGTTTAATGCATCCAAGACAGCATTTTTATCCATTTTAATAATATCAATTATATTCAGAAGTTGTTTAATCTTTTCAACTATAATATCATGCTTTGCAGTTTTTCTGAGTAAATAATAAACATTAGAAATTATAACTGGTGTTGTATATCCTTTTATTTCTTTTTCAGCGCAAAGGTTTAAAATTCCTGCTGAATATTCGGCGAATGGTTTTCTATCAAAAAAGAAATCGAGTAAAACATCAGTATCAATTAGAACTTTATCCATTTAAATATATTTTTTTTCTAATCGATTTTTAAGCTCTTTTCTATAATCCATATCTTTAGGCATCTTGAAAGAACCTCTTAGAGATTCTACCGCAGGATTAAGCTTTTTGCTTTTGTTTTTCCGTTCTTCTTTGGTGAGTGTTTTTAAATAGTTTTCGATAATATCTGATAAACTGCGATTTTTTTCTTTCGCATAGTTTTTAGCTCTTTCAATTATTTCTCTTTCTATTGTTAATGTCAACTTTGTGTTCATAATAATCAGTTTATGAGTTACTGTTCACAAAGTTACAAAATAGCTATTGAATACGTGTAAATATTTATATTTAAACACGTGCTGTTAACTTGTAGCTAACAGGCCACTGCATAAAGCGAGTTGGGCTCCCGATAGCTATCGGGATTGCTGGTTTGCTTTAATTTGCGGTCTTGTTTGTTTGATCTAAATATACAATGAATTTTGGAGTTGTGCGCCGCGCGTAGAGCTTTCAAACTTGCCTCCGACGAGCGCAGCGAGAGGAAGGCACAACATTCGCTTTATGCTGTAGTTCATGCATCCGACGAGTGACATACGAGCGAGAGGAATACACAGGCTGCAACTACGTGTGAGCTTTCTATAATTGAGATGTATGCCCTAGGCATTTTTGAGTAGTGGCCTGTGGACGGCTGATTGGTAGGGTGGGAGCTTTAAAATCCTAGCGGATATACTCCTTACTCAATCTATACCCAAATCTTAGATATTTCAACGACTTTTGAGATGTTCTGATTTTGAAGAGGAGCCATACGATGGCGGGAATTTACAAATATGCTACTGCTTTGGATGTGGCTTATCTTGAGATGAAAAACATGTCCTTTGGCAATCAGCCGTCCACGGTCTTGTATAAGATTAGTTGCGTGTTTAAGTACCTAATTTAGCAAATACAAACCAGATAGAAAATCCGCGAGGATTTTCGTAAGTAGGCTTGCACAAGCAATTAATTTTATACGGTGTTGGCAACTGGCTTTTTTGTTCGTGTTCTTTTATTTCTTACAATGAGGATTGCAACAATTATATTTGGAATCCAACATAACCAAGAAACTATTCTATAAGCACCAATGAATTCGCCCATTATTCCTGTCAATACGGGAAGCCAAATTCTTAAGGTTACCGCTGCAAAGCAAGCTGCATAACTAAAAATCATAAATTTTTCGTGTAATTCAACATTTCCATTTTTAACTGCTTTAAAACCTAGAATAGTTGTGCTTAACCAGATTATTCCCAATGTGAAAAAGCCAAGTATACTGATAATTCCACCTGTCGCGTATAATGCAATAAAAAGCCCACAAACTCCACTTATTAAAACAGAAACCACATATATTTTTCCAATTGTTCTATGTATTTTAATATTCTTTCTTCTCAACTTTTTACTAAACTGTAACCATCCGATTAATAGTGCAAGTCCTCCGAGAAGTATATGTCCATAAAATGCAATATTCCATACGCTGTCACTTAAAAGTTCTGCTGACTTTGATGCTAATAGCCCAAATCGCCTGTCAATCAAAAAGTAAATACTAGGATATAGACCAACAAGCGTGGATAAAATTCCAATTATAAACCAAGAAGCTTTTTTCATTTTTCAATAGTTTTCTGAAATGTTACAGTGCTTTTAGCTTGTTGCCAACAGGCCACTGCATAAAGCGAGTGCGGCATTTTGCTGGATAGCCTGTATTTATTTGTTTATTAATTGATTGTCTAAATATACAGTTATTTGTGGATCTGTCGCCGCGCGTAGAGCTTTCAAAAATGTCTCATTCGCTTTATGCTGTAGTTGTGGCTGGTTGCAACCACGTTTCGAGGTTTCTATGCTTTAGATGATTTCTCTAGACATTTTTGAGTCCTGCCTCCGACGAGCATAGCGAGAGGAAGGCATTAAAGAACCGCTTAGCCACCCCAAATCGTTTATCAATAGAGAGCACCAAGAGCTTTAAAATCCTAGCGGATTTACTCCTTACTCGATCTATACCTAACTCTTCGATACTTCAACGATTTTTGAGGTGTTCTGATTTTGAAGCGGAGCCATACGACGGCGGGAAT